>CAYWNG010000734.1:0-3326 GCA_964458685.1 uncultured Pirellulaceae bacterium | reverse complement strand
TTGATCTCGTAGCCGCAAAGCATGGGGACCTCAAGCCACCCGAGTTGCCGAGCCGCCAAAGCCGGGAACTCGGCGTCCAAATCGCTGGTGACTGTGAAAAGTGCGCTACCAACGTCGCTAGGTTCGATGCCGTTCCTGCGAATCATCAGCGCCAACATCTGTCGCGTAGCTTGCAGAATCTCTTCTCGCGAATTGGTTTTTACGGTGGTGGCCCCACGGACTCCGCGACAAACTTGACTCATAATGAACTGTTTTTAGAACTTGAGCTGGTGAATTGCTGATCAAATCCGAGGTCACTGCAAAGGTGACCTCGCCAGTAAAAGGCAGTTGAGTATAGTTGATAGTCGCTTGCTGCCCACCCTAATTGGGCAAACGCCGTCACGTCGGCAACTTTATTACCAATTCCCTGCGCATTCACCGCCGTTTCGATACCGATGAGCCCGGACCCAATTACTGAACTTGAAGCAAACGACCACCCGCTGGACAAAGACCGACCAGACATTGACCCGCGCGAATATTCAGTGCTGATTGTTGACAATGACAAGGCGCACGCCAGGGCAATGACGGAGAGCTTGGAGCGAGTGGGCTATCGTTGCACCGTGGCTACCAGCGGTCCAGAAGGCGTGCAGCAGATCGAACGTGGCCACTTCCACGTCGTTGTCTCCGATTTGGTGATGAACGATGCCGATGGAATGCAGGTACTTCAAAAGGCGAAAAAAGTTCTGCCCGAGTGTGAGGTGATTCTAGTCACCGGACATGCTACAGTGCCAACCGCGGTCGAAGCTATGCAGGAAGGCGCATTCAACTTCCTCGAAAAGCCGATCACTCCGAATCGACTGCGAGCCGTTACGGCCAGAGCTATCGAAGCAGTCCAGCTACGTCAGACTAACACCGAGCTTCGTCAACGGCTGGATGAGACGTTTGGATTCGAAGGCATCGTCTTCGCCAGCCCCAAGATGAAGGATGTCATCGAGCGAATCAAGCGGATCGCTCCAACCGATGCGACGGTGCTAATCACTGGCGAAAGCGGCACTGGCAAAGAGATGATCGCTCAAGCCATTCACCAAAACAGTCCCCGCAAAGGCAAACGACTCAAAGCTCTGAACGTTCGCGCGGTCTCTGAGCAGTTGGTGGAGAGCGAACTGTTTGGCCACGTCAAAGGTGCATTCACCGACGCTTCCAGCGATCGCATTGGTGCCTTCGAATATACCGACGGAGGCTCGCTGTTCTTGGACGAAGTCGGTGATATGCCGATGAGCACGCAGATTAAGCTACTGCGTGTCCTGGAAGAACATCGCATCACTCGCGTGGGAGACAACAAGTCGATCAAGGTTAACGTCCGACTGATCAGCGCCACCAATCGACCTCTTCAGAAGCTTGTGGACGAAGGTACGTTTCGCAACGACCTATATTACCGTCTAAATATCGTCACCGTCCATTTGCCGCCACTGCGCGAGCGTCGCGAAGATGTTGTTCCGCTAATGGACCATTTTCGCAAGATGTTCCTCAAGCGACACGGCAAGCCCGCATCGCACTTCGCTCCAGCAGTTGCTAAGCGATTCTTTGACTATGATTGGCCAGGCAACATTCGCCAGTTGAGGAACTTTGTGGAAACAATGGTGGTTCTGGATACCGATGGTGTGCTGGACATCAACGACTTGCCACCTGAACTGAGCCAAGCTGAAGATCTGAGCTACACGCCTAGCAATGCCAGCACTTCAGCTAGCTCCACGACTTCTTTAGTTCTGGGCCCAGGAGGTTTGCCAAGCATCGAATCGTCCGGTCTAATTGGCAAAACGATGGATGAAATTGAGCGATGGGCCATCGAGGAAACGCTCAAGTTGACCGGGAACAATCGTGAAGAGGCTGCCAAGCGTTTGGCGATCGGTGCTCGAACTTTGTATCGAAAGCTGAAGGCCTACGAGGAGCACGATCAAAATCCCGGCGCCGCAAAGACTGCGGTAGAATCAGACGATTGAGCCAACTCGACTCGCCCAACGGTAGTTCCACGCCGCACTGGGTAACAATCAGCGACTGGGACAACCACCAGCGACTGGTTCATTGCCATGCGGCCAAGCTTACACGACTGGTCGTCCGTTTTTTTCACACACTCTCGCTTCTAGGTCACGGAAATGCCGACCATACGACAACTACCGCCAGGCTTGGTCAACAAAATAGCCGCTGGAGAGGTGATCGAAAGGCCTGCTAGCGTCGTCAAGGAATTGCTTGAAAACAGTATTGATGCGGGAGCGACCTCCGTCGAACTGACCATCGAAGGCGGTGGCATGGACCTGATTCGGATCAGCGATAACGGCTGTGGAATTGATGCCGAGCAGATTCCTCTTGCGCTAGCTAGTCACGCGACAAGCAAGCTGCAAACCGCCGATGACCTATTCGACGTTCATACGTTAGGGTTTCGCGGCGAGGCGCTCGCGTCCATTGCTGAAATCAGTCATATGATTCTGCGATCACGAACTGCTGACACGAATGTGGGCGCTGAGATCCAAGTTCGCGGTGGAAATCGAGACGAAGTACAACCAGCCGGATGCCCTGTTGGCACAACGATTGAAGTTCGCAATCTGTTTTTCAATACTCCGGTACGAAAAAAGTTCCTGCGATCACCGCAAACCGAAGCAGGCCACATCACCGAGGCCTTCACGCGAATTGCGTTGGCCTTTCCCCAAGTGCAAATGAAGCTGCTGACTGGCTCGCGAGTCACCTTGGACTTACAACCTACCGATTCTTGGAAGGCTCGCATTCGCGCGTTCTTTGGCGATGAAATCTCCGACTCGCTGATTGCAGTCGAAAGCCAACACGAAGAGGTCCGAATGACGGGCTACGTCGCTGATCCATCGGTCAGTCGTAGCAACAATCGAATGCAGTATCTATTCCTCAATGGACGACACATTCGCGATCGCTCGCTGCAACACGCGCTTAGCGAAGCTTACCGCGGTTTGTTGATGACGGGCCGCTTCCCAGTTTGCTTCCTGCGCATGGAAATTCCGCCGACGATGGTGGACGTTAATGTCCATCCAACCAAGATGGAAGTTCGTTTTCTGGAAGGCGGCAAGCTCTACAGCCAGCTTCTTCAAACGCTACGACATCAGTTTCTAACTAGCGACTTAACCGCTCGGGCAAGACATGTGCCTGGACCGCTTCCCAACGGTCTACGTGATGGGGGGCTGCGTGATGGCGTCGCAGGTTCAGCAAGCGTCTCCTCAATCGATTCACAACTTGTCGCGCCGATGCCTGCTTCTCGCGATGAATCACGTTGGGCCGCTCATGGTGATAGCCTGACGCAAATTCCAAACGCTGGAAGACTGGAT
>CAYWNG010000733.1:0-3329 GCA_964458685.1 uncultured Pirellulaceae bacterium | reverse complement strand
AACATGTAGCCGCGGCGCTTGCACAGCGAAACCAGTTTTTCCATTTGCATCATGATGGTGGCCTTTGTGTGGGAGGCTGAATTGTCGGATGAGATTTTTAAGGGTTGGTTTTTGTTGGCTTTGAACAATGTTCTTTTGTGAACACTGAACTATCGCAAGTGATCGCCAGGAAACTTCTTATGTCTTCTTGAGCGTCACGATTCGAGCGTGACCGGCCAGATCTTTCGTGATCTGAGGCTCGCTCCAATCGCCAGGTTGAGTGATCAGTTGACCTAATCGCCCAGCTAACATTGGCGAAAATTCGAAGATCAAGAAGCCGCCTGGACGAAGATGTTTGGCCGCCTGCTCGATCAGCTTAACGATGATCGATCCTCCATCGGGCTCAGCAACCAAGGCCAGCTTCGGTTCAAAGTCGCGCACCGACTTGGCTAAGCTCTGGAACTCTTCGGGTGAAACATACGGAGGATTGCTGAGGATGAGATCGAACTGCTGATCTGGCTTGCACCAGGAAAGCAAGTCGCCTTGGACGAACTGAATGCGATCGTCAGCCAGCGCGTGTCGCTGAGCGTTACGTCGAGCGACATCCAAAGCGGCTGGGCTGATGTCGACGGCAGTGACATGACACTTGGCGAAATGTTTTGCTACGGAAACAGCGATGGCTCCCGAGCCAGTGCCGACATCGACGACCTGAAGTTGCTTTCCACCAGCGGCAAGCTCTTTCGCGCGATCGAGAGCATCAACGACCAAGTGTTCGGTTTCCGGCCGTGGGATGAGTACATCTGGATTGACTTCGAAGGTCGCCGAGTAGAACTCTTTGTAGCCAACCAAGTACGCCACAGGACTGCCTTCAGCGCGGCGCTTGACCATTTCGCGAAAGGCCGCGCGGACTTGCTCGGAGGGCTCTTCGTCGAAAGCCGTGTAGAGTTCGATTCGCTGACAACCACGAGCGTGGGACAGCAACACTTCTGCATCCAATCGAGGCGATGTCGAACCTGACTTTTTCAGATAGTCTGCAGTCCAAGTTAGCAGCCTACCGACCGTCCATGTTTCTGTGGCGCTCATCCATCCAGCTCCATTCCATCGCGCAGTTGATCGCGTTCGTACTCTAACAAGGCTCGCGTCACCGGCGCCAAATCGCCTGCCATAACATGATCGAGTTTGTACAAAGTAAAGTTGATGCGGTGATCAGTAATTCGGTTTTGTGGAAAGTTGTAAGTGCGGATACGCTCGCTACGATCTCCCGACCCGATCAAGCTCTTTCGCGTGTCTGCCCGCTTTTGCATCTCTTGTTGGCGGTGAAAATCGTAAATGCGGCTCTTGAGAACCCGAAGAGCTTTAGCCAAGTTCTTGGTTTGGCTCTTCTCATCTTGGCATTGAACCACGATTCCCGTTTCGAAGTGCGTTAAGCGAATGGCAGACTCCGTCTTGTTGACGTGCTGACCACCAGGACCGCTCGCGCAGAACTTGTCGATGCGATAATCGTCCTTCTTGAGATCGATTTCGACATCTTCGGGTTCGGCCATCACTGCAACGGTAGCTGCGGAAGTATGAACTCGGCCTTGAGCTTCCGTTTCGGGGACGCGCTGGACGCGATGACCACCGCTTTCGAATTGAAGCTCGCGATAAGCACCTTCGCCTTCGACGCCAAAGATGACTTCTTTAAACCCACCGCGTTCGGAAGGGCTCATGTCCATCACTTCTAGCTTCCAGCCTTTGGCTTCTGCGTTACGCTTGTACATTTCGTACAGGTCGCGAGCGAACAAGGCCGCTTCTTCACCGCCGGTTCCTGCGCGAACTTCCATGACACAACGCGCGCGGTTCGCATCTTCGCCACCGACGGTCATTTCCAAAAGCTCGTTCCACAGGTCTTCTCGCAACTTGCGTAGGCTGGCTAGTTCTTCTTGAGCCATGGCACGTTCGTCTGCATCTTCGCTCTCAGCCATCAAAGCCAAGTCGCTGATGTCACTGGAGTATTTTTTGAAGGTGCGTATCTTGGCGGCGAGACGCGTCAGCGAGCCGTGCTCGCGCGCAACTGCAGCCATCCGGTTCGAATCGGCCAGCACCTCTGGCGAGCTCATCTGGGCTTCGAGTTCTTCGAAGCGTTTGAGCTTGGATTCGAGTTCTTCTCGTACGTTCATGAGATCTATCTTATCGCCAAAGTTTGGCGACCCGCTGAATTCTGGAGTGATGTGCAAATACAAATATAGCCCGCCGTGATGGGAACCACGCGGGCTACTGAAGGATGTCAGAATTAGTCCGCCTAAGGAACCTTCCCATGCACATGCAGCGGTTGGTTTTTGGCTGAGGGTTTTTCGATTGCTGTGCCACGCTCAGTTGTTGAGCTAGAGTTCAGCAATTCCCAGGCGGAGCTAAGCTACTTCTTCTTGCCTTTTTTAGGCTGAAGACTGGCATAGGTACCAGCAGCAAACTTGTTTTGGAATTTTTCAATCCGGCCAGCGGTGTCCACGAACTTCAACTTGCCGGTGTAAAACGGATGGCAAGCGCTGCAAATGTCCACTCTTAGCTCTGGTCGAATGCTTCGAGTCTTAAAGGTGTTACCACAACCGCAGGTTACGACGGTTTCTTGGTATTTTGGGTGAATGTCTGCCTTCATTGCTGATCTCTCTCAAAATTCTCTGCGAAGCTTATAGGACAATGCCCAGCTTCCATTAGTTCGGCTGATCGTCTTGCGACGTTGAGTTGGCTTTGGGAAAACGAAGCAATCTATACGCGTCCGACCGAATACTCAACCCCAAAAAACCACCCAATCAGGCCAGCCTACCCAGCCGAACCCCAAATTCCTGGCGCGAATGCGTCCCACCCGCTTCCCGCAGCTTCCCGCAGCTTCCCGCCCGCTCTTGGGGTGTTCGGTCGTTTTTCCCCGCAGCCGTAGTTTAGCCTCTGCCAACGCGAATTTTTTAGTCGGACAAACCCGGAACATGCCCGAGAAAGTTCGAAGTCGACGACGCGCGTCCTACCAGTCTAGCATCCAACCCAGTAGCCCAGCCACGAAGTGGCTAAACAACCTTAGCCCTGGGTGATCGCGGCGAGTCCCGCGAGCGATGTGTCCGATGTGCCCTCGTCGCTTTACCAATCCTCGGACCTCCTGATTTTTCTAAGGCAATCACGGATGGAGACAGACATCTGCTGGGGAATAGCATTTTCAGATTTTCTAGAATACACGCTTTATGGCGGAGAAAAGCTTGCTAAAATGGCTACTTCACGGCAAGGATGGCGCGAGTTCAAGCTAACTAGCGTCGGCACGCATTGTTTTATCTTAAAGCAGGATGAAGCTTCAATTTTTTCGGCAGATGTTACATGCGGTTTAT
>CAYWNG010000732.1:0-3346 GCA_964458685.1 uncultured Pirellulaceae bacterium | reverse complement strand
GAATGCGACAGCAGCCCGTCCAAGTTGATGGAAAACGCTATAATGAGTCGTATTAAGAAGCCCGGGTAGAGATTCCCTCCCGACATTCCGTGAAATGCAATTAGAAATTTCCCGATGGACCATCAACTTGTCAGTATCGATCGAGCGCTCGAGCATTTCGGGCTGGGTTCGTTTCGACCCGGTCAACGCGAAGTGATTGAGTCGATCGTTTCGGGCAATGACTGTCTGTGTGTGATGCCGACCGGTGGCGGAAAGAGCTTGTGCTACCAGCTACCCAGTCTGATTCGGCCAGGGCTAACTATTGTCGTTTCGCCTTTGATCGCCTTGATGAAGGATCAAGTCGACAGCTTAGGCCGCAACGGAATCCCAGCCGCTCTCATCAATAGCACGCTAACTCACTCAGAACAGCAAACGCGGCTTCAAGACGTCGCGGCAGGCAAGTATCAACTGGTTTATGTCGCTCCCGAACGTCTGCGGAATCCAAGATTCTTGGAAGCCATTCGTGCGACGCCGATTCAGTTGTTGGCCATCGATGAAGCACACTGTATAAGTCAATGGGGACACGACTTTCGCCCCGATTACACTCGCATCGGGCAATTCCGCGAGTGGCTGGGCGGAGTGCAAACTGTTGCCCTGACAGCAACTGCTACGCCTCGAGTGCGACAAGACATTATGGATGTGCTGGGACTGAAGAAGCCCAAGCAGTTTATGAGCGGCTTTGCGAGACCGAATTTGCACTTTGGTGTGGTCAATTGTCAGTCGGATCGAGACAAAGAAGAACAGCTAGAAAAGTTCCTCAGGACCAAACCGGGATCGGGCATTATCTACTCGGCGACGCGAAAGCGCTGCGAGGCGCTAGTCGATTGGATCGGTCAAACGCTCAAGATTCCTGTCGGCGCATACCACGCAGGATTACAGCAGGAGCAACGGCGAGTCATCCAAGAGCGATTCATGAGCAACGAGTTACCGTTGATCGTTGCTACCAACGCATTCGGTATGGGTATCGATAAGCCTGACTTGCGTTACGTGCTGCACTACAACATGCCCGGTTCGCTGGAAGCTTACTACCAAGAAGCTGGTCGCGCTGGTCGAGATGGCAAAGATTCGTTGGCAGTCATGCTGTACTCGATGCAAGATCGCTATATCCAAGAGTATTTCATCGAGAACAACTATCCGCCGCGCGATGTGATCCAGTCGGTCTATGAATTTCTTCAGAAGCGAACTGAAGATCCTATCGAACTTACGCTGGAGGAGATCCGCGAGCAGATGGGGGCGACGGTATCGGCCGAATCGATCGGCAGTTGCTTACAGATTCTTTCGCGAACTCGAGTGCTTGAAAGATTCGAAGCAGGTAGTGGACTAGCGATGGTACGGATCAACAGCGACCTGCATACGCTGGTTGATATGTTCCCCTCCGAAGCTAAAGTTCGTCGCCAAGTCTTGCGACTGCTCGAACGCGCCGTGGGAGATCGTCGCTATGAAGATGTGTACGTTCATCCGCGATGGCTACTTCAAGAAAGCGGCATGGAGCGCGAGGCTCTTGGTCGTGCTTTGCGAGAGATCAACAAGCTTGAAGACGTCGAGTACATTCCGCCGTTTCGTGGTCGCGCGGTGCATTTCAAAAAACAAGACGTGCCATTTGCCGAGCTGGACATCGACTTCGAAGCTCTTCGCAAACGCATGGAAGCTGAGTACGACCGGCTGAATCAAGTTGTTCAGTACGCCCAGTCACCGATCTGTCGGCAAGCCAGTATCCTACAATACTTCGGCGACCCCAACGCCACTCCGTGTGGACAATGTGATCGATGCAATCGCAAGCCCGGTTGGCCAGGGTTTGATGTAAGCACCGTTGCCGCGACTCCTCAACAACGCGCTCAGCAAGTGCGACAGTCTATCGGCGGCAACGTTCAAACCGCGTCAAGTAGCTCGAAACCGGCTAGTGCTTTGAATGAAAGCCAAAAGATTCAGTTCCTTGGTCAGATCTTGGATGCGATTGCTCGAGTTCATGGACGACTGGGCAAGATCTTGATCGCTCAATACCTTTGCGGCTCGAGCAACGCCAAGGTCCAAAAGCTTAACTTACATCGACTCAGCAGCTTCGGTTTGTTGCAAGGCTTCCGACAAGACGATGGTGTGGTTCTGTTGGATGCCATGTTGGCCGCTGGTTTACTTCGCCAAGACGAAGTGAACCGTCATCGTCCGACTGTCAGTGTTTCGCCTCAACTGACCGATCTCAAGTTACGCGATCAACTGCTGGGATCGATTGAGCTCACGCCAGTCATCACCGCTAAGATTGCGAGGATTGTCAACAGCAAGCAAGCCTCTCAAGCATCTCAACCTTCGCAAGCTTCTCAACCGTCGCAAACAAAGCCAAGCGAAGTGGGAGTCGCGGGCGCTCGTTCCGCGCCGACCATGCCTGCCTCTCGATCTACGGCTCCAGTCTCAGCATCATCTCCAAGCGTGGCGCCACGGTCTCCCAGCACGACTCCCAGTACGGCTCCAAGCACAACTCCGAGCTCGATCGCGCCTCGACCGCATGTGAAGACGGCTGCAGAACTGGCTTCGAACAATCCGCGTACACAAACAGCGACAACGGCCGCTTCAACTGCTCAACGCTCTAGTGTTGATCGAACTGCAGATCGAACTCCCGACCGTACACCAGCGGCAACTTCGCCAAGGCCAGTCGGAAGTTCTTCGCCATCTGGAAGTTCGGCGAGTTCCTCCAGTTCTGGCAGTGTAACCAAATCGTCGACAGCTCAACCAAGAACGCAAAGCTTGTTCGGTGATGCCCCCGAGTTGCCTTCGCGCGCTCCGTCGGCTAACTCACCCGCTTCCGGCGAAAGCAAACCCGTCTCGCGACACCAGCCCGATTGGTTCTGGACGGTAGAACTGTTTCGCAAGGGCTTTGACTGGGAATCTGTATCTGCGATACGCAAGTTGTCGGATTTGGAGGTTGCCTCAAGCCTCTGCAGCGCTCTTTCCGACGGTGCTAAACTGGATCGCGCTTGGCTGACCACAGCCGACGGCGAGCGAACGCCGGGTCAACAGCGAGTTGTTCGTGAGATCCAGCGCCGAACCAACGCGGGTGTTTGACTTGGGTTGCTAGCATATCGTTTGCGAGTTAGCCAAGTCGGCGGCGAACCGAAGTCGTCTTGCCTCTGATGCGATAGTTTGACTACAAGCTCTCTAGTTTTGCTGTCACTACTCGCGATGAGAAGCCAATCTTGGTATTCGACAACTCAACAACCAACCCGAACTCGAATGCCTCCAGTTCGCGAGCCAAAGTTTCGCGTCGTAGTTTGCTTACCAGCGCTCTAGTAGGTGTTGGATATTTGTCTACGTTGAA
>CAYWNG010000731.1:0-3360 GCA_964458685.1 uncultured Pirellulaceae bacterium | reverse complement strand
TCCGCTGCGGAACTTTCCATCATGCACTAACGTGATGCGAAGCTTCGAGGTTACAAGCTGTGGTACTTGTAACGTAAAGGGACGATGGCCCTCGATTGCCGTTGTTGGTAGAGTTCCTTCAACTGGCTGCATTCCTTGTGCTGTCAAGCTTTCAACGCGGATCGACTTCGGCGCGCGAATAATGGAATTGGCTATTCCGGTATCATCCAGAACAAACAGCTTGATCAGTTCAACGGGTCTAGGCATGCCAAAGTCAACTTCGATCCAATCTTCTTGATTTCCAGAGCCTTCGCTGGTCCAGCGATTGGGCGGATGCTGCAAGTACCAGTAGTTGCCATCGTGCACTTTAGATAACGAGCTATTCTGTGCGGTGAATGAGGCGGTAAATCGAGGGTAGTAAGTCCCATCATTGTTGACTGCAAAGTTCGTGAGTGTGGTTTCATCCTTGGAGGAGTCCTTCAAGGGTTTCAACGGTACCGCATCGGGAATCGACAACGCTTGAAGATTCGGGACACTCTTGATTACCTTGCCATCCACAAGCAGATGAAAGCCAGCACCGAACTTGTAACGCGTCCCCGACTTATCCCAAACGATACTGACCAAGTACCCGCGGTAAGGAATATCATCGACGGCAAAGTACTCCCATGAGCTTGGTGCTAATGGCTTTACCTCCAAAGTCGAATCGTTGCGAGTGACCAAACCGGCCAAGCCTGTAATCACCAGATCGCAGTAACCCGAATGGAAGTAGTGTTCGGAGTGGTTGTATCCGTCGTGTCCTTCGAACGATCCCGTATCGGGATGTAGAGCTTCAGCCAAATAAGGTTTTCCATCTTTACGATGCGAGCGAGCGAAAATCGCTAGCGAGTGAACGTAATCATCGGGAGTCAGAACTTGTCCGCCGCTTTGCAACAGATTAGCGAGTGCCTTGAGTGTCTGCGTAGTGGCGAAGGGCCAAGACTGACCGCTCCACCAGCAGCATGATTTTTGTAGCAAGAACATGGGATCGTTGCGTTCGACGGTAGAAGGACCGAAATCGGCATAAAATCCATCGCGATCCATCAGTTTTTTCCAGGCGACGTCGTACTTCGAGCCGATTGGCAATAGGTTGAATTGCCATGGAACATAGCCGATCAACTCGCGACCATGAGGGTCGCCAGCGTACTTGCCACTCTCATAGGTTCTGGTGAGTTTCTTCAGTCGATGACCGTCGCGTTCTTCGTCTTGCTTTAAGACTGGAAAAAAGAACTGACGTTTATCGTCCCACATCAGCTCAAGCATTTTCTCTTTGAGCTTGTCAGCCTTTTCACTGTAAAGCTTGGCAACTTCGGTCTGTCCCGCCATTTCAGCGATGGCTGCGATGGATTTCGCGTCAGCCCACATATAGGCGTTGAATGATGGCCGATAGCTGGGAGCCCCGCGCAAGATGTCTTGAGTCTGTCGGCTAAGGATGTTGAATTCCATTCCATCATCATGACCCGTTTGCCAAAACAGCCCAACCTCAGGAACGTAGTGACGCTTCTCCCACCCCTCATAATTCTTGATAAGGTCTGGCAGCAGATCGACAACCTGTTTTTGATTGGGATGCACTAGGTGAGTGGCCCAAACGGAATCAGCTAGCCAAGTCGAGTAGTTGCGCGGTTGTGCACCCGGAGTTCGCAGCCAGTAGCGGCAATAGTCATTGGCGATTCGCGGGGACCGTAACCATCGAGCCTCATAGATCTGATGACCAGCCGGGCAACTGATGGCACCATAAGCTCCAGACCAAAACGGGCGATCGATAAACTCGGTAAAGCTATATCCGCTATTGGGCGAGCCATAGGTTAAGTGCTTGGTTATCAGTTCCCAGCGATAGTAATAGGTCGTAGTGATGTCCGCGTCTGGGCACTCAAAGAAAGGAATCGATTGAGCGAACCAGTCGAAATCCCGATTATCCCAGAAGGTTTGTTCTGCCAGCTTGGCCTGCTTGTCGAGCACCTGAGCCTGCCCCACGGAAGAACGTGACAGGCTGATGACAAAAACGCAGGGGAAGACTAACAACAGGATTGCGAGGCGAAGGAAGCTGCTTGAGTTGATAATCGAAAATGCCATCAGAGTTGATCCTCATGAGTTTTTAGAGCAGAACACCACGCATCCCACTTCGACGTACAATTCTATTTCACGGCGGAGTCAATTAACACCTCAATTGCGATCGCTGTTACCGCTTCATGAGCTGTTAGGAGCGTAGTTAGCCCACCTGGCGGGCCGGGTTGTGGCGTTCCATCTGGCTGCACAGCTTGGCCAGACGGTCCAATCATCTGTCGTGCGGCAGTCACGATTCCGATTAGATTTCCGAAACGATCTACAACTGGAGCGCCGCTACTGCCTGGTGCCCAATCAGCCCCGACATTCAATCGCAAATGGCGTTTGATTTCACGCTCGGATAGGTCACTGCTTGCCGAGTTGACGAAGACGCGATTAATCAGGCCATTGGTGAAGTAGTCCGACATCCCGAGTGGGTTGCTCAGCACGTAAGATTCCTCGCCAACTTTCGGGGATAGATTTAGTGGAAGCGGGGATAGCTCGTCAGCACCTGCTATCTTCAGTAATGCGCAGTCCGATACTGCGTCTGTTGCAATCAACCCTTGGACCTTATAGATTTTTCCCTTGGCATCCAGAACGACCAGATAGCCTTCCTTCATCTCGGAGCTTGGTGGTGCTACGACATGATGGCAAGTAGCAATGATTCCACCATCGGCTATTGGGAATCCCGCGCCAAAATTTAAGTGCCAATTGTCACAGTGATTGCACTTGAAGAACCAGCCAACATGTAGCTTGGATTTTTGCAACCTTTCTGCGATTTCTGAAGGCGACAGAGCGACATTGGAAATCGTCGGTAGATTGGGCTTGGATTCAAACCCCATGGGATTGACCAATGCCTTCTCAACCATCTGCGAAGTCAGCAGTTCGTTTTGGGTCCGCATCGCATCAAGGCGGTCGGTCAATCTTGGGAAGCAGTTCTGCAAGCTCTCGCGATCAATTGCGGTTCTCGTGGTTAGGGCTGGAGCGGTGACAGGTGCTCCAGCTTTAAGAGGAGCCCTATTCGGAGCGTTCTTGATAACTTCATCTATCGTCGACTCAATATTGAAGCCCAGTGCACCTACTGCCCGAACGATTCCGGTTTCGTCGACAACTACACTTCCAAAGCCATAGTCGCCGAGCGTTAGCGCGCCATTGAAGGCTCCCGGTATCATGACCTGAGGCCAAGTTGCTCCCCCATAGGTTTTAAACAGATTCGGAGCCAGCTTGTCATAAAACTGTCGATCGGTGTCAACTGTCAACAACACGACTTGTAGCTTTTCGGAAGAGTGCTTGTCCAACGCG
>CAYWNG010000730.1:0-3367 GCA_964458685.1 uncultured Pirellulaceae bacterium | reverse complement strand
TGTTTGGTCGCGGTATTGTGCATCCTGTCGACTCGCTTGATTCGTTTCATCCCGCCAGCCATCCGGGCTTGCTCGAATGGTTATCACGCGATTTCGAGCATTCGAAATACGATGTACGCAGACTGTTGCGTAGTATGGCACTCAGCCGAGCTTATCAACTGGAATCAAAAGTCACAGCGGGTTCGGACCCAAAGTGGTTCGCGTTCGCGATCGCTAAACCACTGACGGCGGAATCGCTCTATCGTTCGTTTCTTGTTGCACTCGATGTTACAGATCCATCGGTATGGAACGCTGCACCTAAACGTGCTGAGTTTGTAAGCTTGTTCCCGGATGTGCTCACGGAAGAATCGTTGGCCAATGTAACACAAGGGCTGTGGCTGACGAACAGCGAACCGATTCGGGAAATGGTGTCCGCGAAAAACTCCAAAGTCGTCCAGCAAGCACTCCAGATCGAGAAATCGGATCAGTTGGTTGAACGCTTGTTTCAATGGATCATGGGACGTAATCCAGACAGCGAAGAGTTGAGCCACTGTGTCGAGTTTTTGGACTCAAGACAGAACGCCAGACAAAATGCCGTTGAAAGTCTGACTTGGGCGTTGATTACCAGTGCTGAGTTTCGATTCAATCACTAGAACAGCAATTGGGCTTGTTGATTTTAAGCTTAGACTTGGAGGTCGTCGCTTAACCGTCAGCCGATAGACGTACGCGTATCAGTTCACTAGCATGCAATTGGCTGGCGGTTAAGCGATTAAATCCACAAGCCCAATTGGCAACTTCATATTTTCTTTTACTCCCATCTTTTGCCGGTTTTGCATTTGACTTTTCGGATTCGTTGTTTTTCGACCCCCAAAAGTCGAAGAAGTACCGCGTACTTGCTCGACTATCTAGGTTTGTCCATTGCTGGTCAATCGATACAGGCGTAACATAGGGAGACCACATTGTCCCGAATGTGTGTTGGAATGTAGATAAATGGCAATCTGGTAGCTCAGGTGGCCAGTTTCACAACAAGCCGACGCGATCGAAGTTCTTCCCATCATGGAACGACTTCTTTAGCCGCGGCTTTTTTTGTTGCATGACCCGAGTCCGCGACAGCTTCGGCTAACTCTCTGTTGGCCGAAAATGCATATGCTCGTCAGCAAGTTGAAAGCTCAAATCCTCAGTGCCTCGTGGCTTCGCAAAGCGGAGCGTGTGTTCACGGGCGCCGCTCGTTCAGCAGTGGAAGAGCTTCCTCTTCGAGGTGAGTTGTTCAGCGTCGACCAACTCGAGCGGCACGCAAAGCAGATTGCAGGTTCGCAACGATTACGAACAACGCGTACAGTCGACAAACTGCTGCCACGACTGGCCGACAATAGTTGCGTCTTAAACGACGCATATGCGTTGATCACACAAGCGGTCAAACGCAAGCGTCGAATTTCGCCAGCCTCTGAGTGGTTGCTTGACAACTTCTATTTCATCGAAGAACAAATTCGATCTACACGGCGATTGCTCCCACGATCTTACAGTGGTGAGCTTCCGCGTCTTGCCAACGGCATCAATACTGACCATCCACGCGCCTATGGAATTGCACTTGAACTGGTAGCGCACACCGATGGTCGCGTTGATGCAGCTAGCCTGAATGGTTTTGTAACAGCCTTTCAATCGGTGGTGCCATTGAAATTGGGTGAGCTATGGGCGATTCCATTGATGATGCGGCTGGCATTGATTGAGAACTTGCGCCGGGTCGCAGCCCGACTGTCAGCGGGGCGTCGAGATCGGGATTTGGCGACCGATTGGGCTGAGAAGATGATCAGCACTGTTGAGCAGAGCCCCTCGGATTTAATCCTGATCTTAGCCGATATGGCGCGTAGCAACCCGAATCTATCCGGAGCATTCTTAGCCGAATTCACACGGCATCTTCAGTCTCAGAATTCGAACTTCGTCTTTGCTACAAGTTGGCTGGAGCAGCGTTTATCGGATCAAGGAACAACGATTGAGCAATTGGTGCAAGCCAACAATCAAGAACAAGCTTCGGACCAAGTCTCAGTTGGTAACAGCATCACTAGTTTACGCTTCTTAAGCTCGCACGATTGGCGGAAGTTTGTTTCTGAACGAAGCGTGGTGGAGAAGACGCTGGCTACCGATCCCGCAGGTTCCTATGCCAGTATGGACTTCGCAACTCGCGATCGCTATCGGCATGCTGTTGAAGCGATCGCCAAACGTTCGAACTGCGAAGAATATGATATCGCCAATCGGGCGATCCAACTGGCCAAAGCGGAGGCGACTTCCGGCTCTAATCCACGCACGATGCACGTTGGTTACTTTCTAGTCGACAATGGCCGCTCGGCACTCGAACGTCTAGTGCGCATGAAGCTGAACCCGTCAGTGGTTATTGAGAAGATACGCAGGAGGTTTCCTCTTTCGCTCTACCTAACATGCGTCATTGCCTGTGCCGCAGTTGCGTTTGCACTGGTATGGAGGTTGGGATTTGTTGGGCAGGGGGCTGTGTTTGGTACGCTGTTATCTCTGCCAGTGATTCTCTGTGCGCTCCATCTGGGAGTTGGACTAGCCAACCTGTTGGTCTCGATTTTTGTTCGGCCGCAGGCAATACCTCGTATGGATTTCCATTCAGGGATTCCGGACGAGTACCACACGTTGGTTGTTGTACCAACGATGCTTTCAAGTTCGTCGGGAATCGAAAGCCTATTGGATCGTATCGAGATTCGGTATCTAGCCAACCGCGATGGAGCCCTAAGCTTTGCATTGTTGACGGATTTTGGGGATGCAAACAGCGCGACCTTACCTACGGATTTGTGTTTAGTTGAGCAGATAAGCGATGGGATCGAGCGACTCAACGAAAAGTACTCTTCGGATCGAAGCGGTATCTTCTACTTGCTACATCGCGATCGAAGTTGGAATGAGCAAGAACATACGTGGATGGGGTTTGAACGCAAGCGAGGCAAGCTGGCCGACTTGAATGCAACGCTCCGAGGAGCTCAAGGGCGATTTGCTCGGGTTGTGGGTGATCTGACAAGGCTGCTAAATGTTCGGTACGTCATCACTCTCGACACCGATACACAACTGCCTCGTGATGTTGGACGCGAACTTGTAGGCGCCATGGCACATCCACTAAATCGCCCCGTGCTGGATGTGACAGGCCGGCGGGTGGTTGACGGTTATTCCATCTTGCAGCCTCGTGTTGGCGTTAGCCTACCGAGTTCCAATCGGTCTTGGTTCGTACGTATCTTTGGTGGCGATTCAGGGATTGATCCTTACACACGAGTTGTCTCGGACCTGTACCAAGATCTGTTCGCCGAAGGATCGTTTATTGGTAAAGGAATCTATGATGTGGACTCATTCGAACAGCATTGTGGTAACTTTCCGGAGAATC
>CAYWNG010000729.1:0-3374 GCA_964458685.1 uncultured Pirellulaceae bacterium | reverse complement strand
ATCAATCGTTCAAACAGCCTTGCAGATTCACCAACCAATACATTCAGGTCGACTACTGTGCAGAAGGGCATCAGGATGTGATGTGCATGAGCGTCGATGCATCGTAGCGATTGACGGGCCGGTTAGCCGCTCTTAATTTGTAGACTCCGCTGGATGTCGCCGCGGCCATTCGACCAGAACTGCCGAGGTAAGCAGAGGATTGAGACAGTTCTTCCGGGCACCACACTACACGAAAAAACCCTCGAAAACACATGCTGTTGATGGTTCCCGAGGGTTGTTGATAGTCAGCGAAGTGACCCCTATGGGGTTCGAACCCATGTTGCCGCCGTGAAAGGGCGATGTCCTAGACCACTAGACGAAGGGGCCGATCTGAGAAGCATTGTCTGCTTCGCTCAAGCTTTATCGGCTTTGCTGAGCGATTTTTTTAACCGCGATACTGAGACCGGTCAACCCTAAAGTTTGCTAAGCCCGCCAAATTACTTTCTCATCCTTGCTGTTTTGGTCTAAAGTCAACGATTTGGTCGCTGAGGCTGTCACTAGGTTGCTCGCTAGATCGCCTCGCTTGCGAATTGTAGCGGAATCAAACGTGGTCAAACCCGGCAGGAATTTGACCTACCCGAACCGAGTACAGGTCGTACCGGGACTCAAGAGCTAGAAGTACGGAAGAAGCGGGACTGGGGAAACTCGGCGGAGGAGGCGTTGATGGTGATTTGAGTTTGAATTGTAGCGAAGTCAAACGTGGTCAAACCCGGCAGGAATTTGACCTACCAAAAAAAGAGCCCATACCAACTGGCTCTTGGTGAAGCTAGTTGATACAGGCTCGATGGTACAAGCCAACTACCGTCCTATAGACAGTAGTATGACTTTGCTTTATTCTGGAGTCGCGTTGGCACTCGAATCGTCAGTCGTTTGGCTACGCTGAATCGCATCGTAAACTTCACGACGATGAACCGGCACTTCTCGGGGAGCTTCTACTCCTAAGCGAACTTTATCACCGCGTATCTCAACCACAACAATCGTAATGTCGTTGTTGATAACGATGCTTTCGTTCTTCTTTCTTGAGAGTACTAACATGGTTGACCCTTCCTTTGGCTTGTTTGGACAAAACCTTCCTGTCTACTGACGGTCGGTGAGCAACGTTAGGGTTGTTGCAGAACCCTAGCCAAAATACTATTCTGGCTTCTCGATACATTCACTCTACGCACAATGTTTGCCGAGTCAAGAAATCAAGGCCCCCCCTTTACGTTTTTTGCAGATTTTTTGCTAAACCTGGCGCTATCTGTACTCACCGCCTTCGAATTCGGAATTTTCCGCATACTTTTCGCCAATTCTCACAATCGCCGCCGCTTCAATGCCAAACTCGCCAAAGCCACCCACAAGAACTGCTTTTGCTGGGCTGGCGTCGCGAATCCTGGAGTGGCTGGTCTGCCTGGTCATCATCTTCCTGTGCGTTGGGTCGCCCCCGCCGGGAATTAACGAATCGCACTACATTCCTAAGGCCAAAAGCGTTTGGGATGCAACCTTCGCTTCGGGCAACGATCTGTTTCTTAAGTCCAACGACTCGCATTTCCTCGCGTCGCTCTTCGCCGGTCAACTCGCCAAGCATTTCGAATTCGTCGAAGTCGCTTGGATCGGTCGCTGTGTGAGCTGGCTTCTGCTGTGCATCGCGTGGAGTCGACTGGGCCGAGCTTTGCAAATTCCAACCGTCGTCCGACCGCTGGTCTTACTTTTTTGGATTCTTTTGGTTCGCTACGGACACTGGGCAGGCGAATGGTTCGTGGGCGGCTTCGAAGCCAAGGCTATCGCTTACCCGCTGGCCCTGTTTAGCTTGGCTATGATGATCGAAAACCGGTGGTCGATCGCTTGGCTTTGGACAGGAGCCGCCATCGCTTTTCACCCAGTAGTCGGCGGCTGGATTGCAATCACCATCATGCCGATTTGGATCGTGCAGCCAAACTTGAAACAACGCATTGGTCAGCAGTGGATTGGGATCTTAGTTGGATTGTCAATTGCCGCGATCGGAGTTTGGCCCGCGCTGGCTGGGTTTGGCAGCCCAGATCGGGAAGGCGATATATCTGCGGCGCGGATTCATGTCTATTTTCGACTCGCTCATCATTTATGTCCCCGATTCTTTGACACGCAACGATGGTTGGCCGCAGCAGTTACTCTGGCGATGTTTGTAGGCATCGTTTTTGTGTGGCTACGAGCCAACGCGGAACTCAAAAACAGATTAGCCGGATCGTGGCTTAATCGCTTCAAGCAGTTGGTAAATGATCCCGTGGGACGCATCGTGGCGATCGCTCTCGGGTCACTCGCGATCAGTCTTACGGGCTGGCTGATCGACTCGATTGGCTTTGCCTCAGGTCATAACACGAACGCAGCCAAACTGCTTCGGTTCTATTGGTTCCGCTGGTCCGATGTAGCAGTGCCGATGGCTATCGCTGTCCTAGCGGGCTCGTTGCTGACACGATGGAGTTTTAATTCAGAGCTTTTCCAGCTTCATAATGCGAGTGACACGAGTGCAAGCCAATCAAGTACGAGCCGGATGCTGCATGATGCGACTTTGAAAGATGTAACTAAGGCTGGCTCGATTCGCTTGTGCTTAGCCATCGTGGTGATGAGCGGCCTGGGCTATGTGCATTGGAAGAGTCAAGACCACGATCTGATCTCGCCGGCGGATCGATGGTTGTTAGAGAAGCCAGGACCATTCCCGGTCAAAGAAGATACCGGGTACCAGTCCGATCCGTTGCCTCAGCGCTACCGCGACTGGTTGGCCGCTTGTGCGTGGATTCGCGAAAACACGCCGACCGATTCGCTATGGTTGACTCCCAAACACCAGCAGTCGTTCAAGTGGTATGCAGAGCGAGCTGAAGTAGTCTCGTGGAAGGATGTGCCTCAAGACAATCGCTCGATCATCGAATGGTATCGACGCATCGAAGAGTCTGAAGATCCGGAGGTGCTCAGTTGTGCACCGCCGCGAAAAAGCGACGGCACCATCCGAAGTTGGACGACGAACGAGCTGATTAAGTTAGCCAAGAAGTATAAGTTCAATTGGATCTTGATCGATCGCACTTACCAAGACGTTCCACCACTTCTTGAATCCAAGTATCCCATTCACATCGACAATCGCAATTTTGCGATCTTCTACATTTCGGATTTCTTGATCGAAGGCAAGTAGATCGAAGGTAAGCAGATCGAAGGTAAGCAGATCGAAGGTAGGTGGCAGTTATGGACCTTCACAACCCGAAGCGTTAGTTTTGAAGTTGCGCTTTTTGGTTTTAGGGGCGAAGCCCTGCCCGTTTACCTAGCCCAGCCCATCGGAGGCACCGGAAAAATGGTATTTGTAATTTGGGTAGTATAGTGGAGAATGGCAG
>CAYWNG010000728.1:0-3379 GCA_964458685.1 uncultured Pirellulaceae bacterium | reverse complement strand
CGGCCACTGGCCGCCTAAGCGGGACGCTCTCTAACGCGTTGCGGCTAGTTCAGAACGGCTAACGGCCGACTCTCTCTCAAGGCATTTCGGCTGTCTGGACGACCCAAACGCAAGATTCGCTAAACCGCGGCGAATCCATTGGCGTAGTTTCTCTCAGCGACTTTGGTGCAATTGTGACGATTATGAGGGCGATCGAGGCGGTTGAGGCTCGGATACTCGCTACTCATGGTTTAAAAGGCTGTGCCGGTTACGTAGAATAGATGGCTAACGGCCTTTTCTCTTTTCGCCCTAAGGTGGGGTCGGCTGACCGCGCTCTGCCTTTTGCTTTTCTCCTTCTCGTTGAAACAACACGACCGGCGAGCATTCATGGTTTTCTCGAACGAACGCAAAATGCTGAACGAGCCGCTCAACCGCGGCCGAACAGTACAGCTTCGTTTTCAGATTGCTGTTGCTCTTTGTCTTGCAATCGTTCTCAATTTGCTCGGTGGCAACTCACTGTTCGCTCAGCCGCCCAGCGCCGGGCCAGATGGTCTATTCAACAAACAAGGCGAAATCCAAGCTGGCCAGCGTTTTTGGATCATCAAAGATGGTAAGCCGATCCTCAGTATCACTGCGGGGGAATTGCAGGAGCTAGAACGTAAAGCTCGAGAGTCCGAGGACTTGCCAACCGTTTTGTCCGGCGGTGCAATCAGCGTTGAAGTTGGCGAACATAGCGGCTTGGTACAGGCTCGCTTCAGCACCGAAAGCCAAACAGTCGTCAATTCCGTTCGGCGGTTCGACCTGCAACTGCGTAACTTTCACATTACCGAAGCCCCCAAATTCACTGTAGAGCAGGGTGATTCCAGCGGAGTTGAAAATCAACTCGTGACGACCGAAGACGGATATCGCTGGCTGCATCATTCGCCGTCTGTCGGCAAACACTCGGTGCAACTGGTCGGAAAATGTCTTGTCAATCAAAGCTCTGATCGTCGAGCACTCAACCTGGATCTGCCGATGATCGGCAGTTTGGTTGAGGTCCATCTACCGCCCAATGCAGTTGAAGAAAGGCTGCGGGCCGAAGATCTTTTGGAGTCCAAGTCGACGGATGAGAAGGGCGTTCATCTCCGGATTCGAACTCGGGGAGGCAATTTCAGCCTAAGTTGGAGACTTGCGTCCGCGCAAGCACAGTTTGCTGCCGTCGAAGCTAAGTGTAACACGCTCTACGAACCAACCGACCTGCTCGACCCAGCACAGTTCTGGTCCGCAACGACAACGCTAACAGTACGTTGGTTTGGCAGTCAAGCTACCGATAAGGTTCAGATCGCATTGCCAGCCGGTGCACAGTGGAGCCAGCTTCCGTACTCGGAGCCAGATCGATTTCGAATCACCAGCATGATGCCTCAAGCTGCCGCCAGCGAAACGGAACCCGCAATTGAAGTTCTCGAAATCGAGAACTTGGATTCCACAGAATATCCATCGATCGAGAATCTGAAATTGCAGTGGCGATGGTTGCCACGCGACTTGAAGGTAGATCGCTTGTCGGCTCAGATGACTCTGCCGGTACCGCAACTGATCGGAGTCGATTCGCATGACGGCAACATTGAACTGGTCTTTCCAAATGCGTTTCAGGTGAACTACCACGAAGGGCAGGGAACTCGATTCGTTCAACAGGGACGTGTTGCGAACTTGGTAGGACGACAACAAATTCAGTTCCAATACAAGGGTTCGGACGCATCCCTGCAACTGAACTTTCGTAAGGAGCAGTTTCAACCGGTCATACAGCCGATCTACCATGTTCATGTGCGAGAAAATCGGATTGAACTCAGCGGCTGGATCAAATGCACTTTCGATAGTAAAGCCTCCGAACTGGGACTTATTCCAGGCAATTGGAAGCTTGAGGAAGATCTTTCCTGCAAATTGTTGGATGCCACTTCGCCCAACAGCGCCGAGACAGAATCGCTGTTAACACAACGCTTAGAAGATGGCAGCTTTGTTTTTCGATCGCGCGATAGCGATGGCGACGAAGAGGATCGGCAGGTTGAACAAACGTGGCGCTTCATCGCTTGGCAAGAATATGATGCCCAAAGCGGCGTGGTTGAATTTCAATTGCCGCAGATTGATCGCGGTCGCTCGTTGGGCCAAAAGATCGTCGATCAAGGCTCAGGGACCGTGCTTGTAACTAGCGAGAACTTTCTGCTCTTGCAAGCCGACGAGAGCAAAACGCGCGGCCTGCTGCGCGGCAACTTTAGCAATCAACTTGCCGACTATGTTGGCTCCACCAATCGACAACCTATGACCTATCGCTTCCAGCGCCAGGGCGAAGCTCCTGTATGGCGCGGGCAAGCAAAACCACTGCAACGCCACGTCGACGTTTCACAACTTGCTGAAATCGAAGTTGGCGCTAATCGTATCGTAACCAAGCAAGAGTTTAGGCTCAGCATTACCAATCGAGCCCTATCCGATGTTCAAGTTTCGATTCGCAGCGATGCGACTCCGATTCGCGCGAACGTGGCTGGTTACGTGTTGAGTTTAGTGCCTGTGTCCGTCGCTCAACCCGCAGCCGCATCATCCGAGCCCACTTGGCAAAACTATCGTTTGGAAGGACTGCCAGAGTTGTTGGGCGACGCGCAATTGAATTTGGTGACTTCGATTCCTTGGATGTTGCCCGCCGCGGAAAACAACAACCAGGCTAGCAAGCCGCTGGGAGTTCAAGTTCCGTTGGCGAAACTGGTTCTAGCTGATCCCTTCCTGACGGACACGATTCGTTGGTCCGTTGATGCGAGTGCGCCTGTAGACGTTAAGCCGGTTGCCGCGAACCGCTCATTAGACAACCGGTTCGAGTTAGATTCACGAGAATCGGTGATCGAACTTGAGATCAAGAGTCGCCAACAACCTAATAGCGTCGGTGTGGTCACCAAAGGAATTTGGGTACAGACTTTGATGAACGGAACAGATCGGCGCGATCGGTTTGTCGCGCGCGTCAGTTCGCCAACGAAACAGATCAGTATCCAACTACCCGAGCAAGCCCAACTGGACTTTCGAGTCGCAATCGATGGTCGACAACTGAGTAGCGATTTAGCTCCCTACGACTACAGTCTCCATCAAGCACAGATCAGTCTACCGGACGATCAAGTTCACACGGTTGAGGTTTTTTACACGTTGACCGAGCCGCTTTCCTGGGCGACAGCTCTTGAGATCGTTCCCGCCAAGGTCGTCGACTCGACTGCGCACGAAAAATACTTTTGGCAGTTAGTTACTCCCAACATCTTTCACTTGGGATGGTGTCCTGAATCGCTGTCGGCTGAGTGGCAGTGGCAATGGGATACAGTTTCGTGGAAAAGATCTAGTGACTTAGAGCAGACCAATCTCGAACAGCAGTTCGCCGCGGCCAATCTCCCTA
>CAYWNG010000727.1:0-3379 GCA_964458685.1 uncultured Pirellulaceae bacterium | reverse complement strand
TTGTAAGAGTTACAAAAAGATGTGGGCAATTGTAAGGCCGTTAGGCTCCGGTTCCCATTGCTTCAAACTAGCCGCTGAGACCCTTAACTGGATCTGGGCTATTCCACTTGGGCAGTTAAGAAAACCGGACGCTAACGCGGTTCCGGCTGGTCTTCTAAGCCGGACAGTCTCCGTTAGCGTCCGGTTATCATTGACTGAGGCGTTAAAGCTAGGTTCCGGTTATCGCGTTACTCAAGAAACCGAAGCCTAACGGCATTTCGGCTAGTTTGGGACTGCCGCCAGAACCTTGAGCTGGAGCATCCCGAGCAACCCAAGAATCTTGCTTGAGCTTCTCGCTGGATAATTGTCGAGAAGCAGTTCGTAAGCTAAGCTTGCTTAGTTAGTGCTAATTCGCTATTGAACTTATCCCGATGGGCTTTCAACGGAAGAGAGCCTGGACCGACAAAAAAGCCCCAAATCGACAACTTGGCGGAGCGCCCTGATTTATCTCACTGAGAAGGTGCTGGGCTGTGCGGTCACAAAAAAGGAAAACATGTTTGTGGTGAGGAATTTGTGACCCAGAGAAGACCGCGTCCAGCCACTTCTCGGCAACTGGAACAGATGAGCGATGCAGAGCTGCTGCAGGTTCGCATGTGCGACCTTAGGCTATCGCCGCGTTGCGAGTTCCTCGAGCCCTGCATCAAGCAACTTAATGAAGAGCTTGACCAACGCGATTTGAAGTTCCACCCTCACGTTTGGCTCAGCGACGAATGGTTCTCGCCGGACGGTGTTCCCGGCGTAGCCATCCCCTTCTATCTAGCCCACCCGCGACTGATGCGGCTGGAGCGAAAGCAGATGCTGGACGTTGAAGGCGGCAATTTCGAGTGGTGCATGAAGATCTTGCGGCACGAGGCGGGGCACGCGATCGATACCGCCTTTCGGCTCAGGCGTCGGAAAGCCTACCGTCAAGCGTTCGGGCGTGTCTCTGTTCCCTATCCAACTTCCTACCGTCCTAAGCCTTACAGCCGCGACTTTGTTTTGCACTTGGATATGTGGTACGCGCAAAGTCATCCAACCGAGGATTTTGCCGAGACTTTTGCTGTTTGGCTGCGACCACGATCGCGTTGGAACGCTCAGTACAAAGACTGGCCAGCGCTGCGAAAACTGGAATACGTCCACGCCACGATGACTGAACTGGTCGGTCGCAAGCCTTTAGTAACTTCGCGCGTCCACATCGATCCTATCAGCACGATTACGAGGACGCTTGGCGAACACTACAAGCAAAAACGCCAATATTATGGAATCGATCACCCCAACCTGTATGATCGCGATCTGAAGCGAATGTTCTCCGATAGCGCAGAAAGTGCGGGAAACCCGACTGCGGCTCAGTTTTTGAAGCAAATTCGCTCGGAACTGTTCAAGAGCGTCTCGAAATGGACCGGACAATACCAGTACACTATTGATCAGATCTTGACCGAAATGATCGAGCGTTGTCGCGAATTACGACTTCGCTTGGCCTCCGATCCCAATGAAACCAAACAGGACGTCATGATCTTCTTGACCGTCCAAACCATGAATTTCCTCCATCAAGGGTATCACCGAGTCGCCCTATGAAAAATCTGCGTGTACTTACGTTGGTAAACGCAAAACTGGTTCCACCAGAATCGATGGAAGGCAAGACCGATCAAGAGATCGACCAATGGAAGACCGAATACGATGTTGCCACCACCTTACGAGAGATGGGACATCAAGTCAAAGTGTTAGGTCTAGATGACGACCTAACACCTCTTCGGCAAGCGATCCTGGAAAGCAAGCCGCAAGTCGTGTTCAACTTGCTGGAAGAGTTTAGCGGCGTCGTGACCTACGATAGCGCGATTGTTAGCTTTCTAGAGCTCAAACGGCAACCCTACACGGGATGCAATCCTCGAGGTCTTTTGATTTCGAAAGACAAAGCGCTCAGCAAGAAGATTCTCACCTTTCACCGCATCCCATCGCCCAACTTTGCCGTCTTCCCCATCGGCCGCAAAATCGTTCGCCCGCAAAAGCTAAGATTTCCGATCTTCGTCAAATCTGTAATCGACGATGCATCGTTGGGCATTTCTCAAGCCTCCGTAGTTCACTCCGACGAGGAGCTTGCTGCCCGCGTTGCCTTCATTCACGAACACACTCGAGCCGATGCATTGGCTGAGGAGTTTATCGAAGGTCGCGAGTTGTACGTTGGAGTGATGGGACATAAGCGACTGCAAACACTGCCCATTTGGGAGTTGCGTTTTACCAAAAGCGATGCACCGATCATTGCCACTCGCAAGGTGAAGTGGGATCGCAACTATCAAGAGAAGCTTGGTGTTGAGACGGGACCGGCGGACGATTTAACAGACCAGCAGAAGAAATCCATTTCACACCTTTGCAAACGCATCTATCAATCGCTTGATCTAAGCGGGTACGCTCGCATGGACTTGCGCTTGCGACCCGACGGACGCGTGTATGTTCTTGAAGCCAATGCCAATCCGAACTTGGCTTACGGCGAAGACTTTGCCGAGTCGGCTGAGGTGGCTGGAATCAGCTACGAAGAGCTACTCAATAAGATCATGAGTCTCGGCATCAGCTATCCCGCTCCCTGGAAGCAATTCCATCCATCGTAGTATGCCACGACACTCCGTGTCGTTCCTCCTTTCTTCAGTGTGCCACGACACTCCGTGTCGTTCCTCTCCTCTCTCCTCTCTCCTCTCTCCTCTTTCCTCTTTCCTCTCTTCTTCTCCTCTTCTCTGTTTAGAACTTGCACTGCTTTGCAGGGCTGGGCACTTAATTCGCGAGAAGAACAAGGGGCCAACGGACCGATGAGCTGGCCTATGTACGAAAAAAAGTAAACCCTGATCAGTGCAGTGACTGATCAGGGTTTGCTTAAATTATCGATTCTATTCTTGTCAGCCAAACACTAGTTAGCTGGTGGCAGAATCACTGTGTCGATAACGTGGATCACACCGTTGGTCGCGTCGATGTCTGTCTTGACTACGGTGCTTGAACCGTTCAACTTGACCTTGCCGTCTTCGACTTTGATTTCGATCGACTGACCTTGAACTGTCTTAGCAGCCTTCAGCTTCACAACGTCAGCGGCCGTAACCTTGCCTGCTACTACGTGGTAAGTCAGAACAGCAGCCAGCTTGTCCTTGTTTTCAGGCTTCAGCAGGTCAGCAACAGCTTCCTTAGGCAACTTTTCAAAAGCTGCATTGGTTGGAGCAAAGACGGTGAAAGGACCCTTGCCCGACAGTGTTTCAACCAGTCCAGCAGCCTTCACAGCCGCGACCAATGTGCTGAAGTCCTTGTTGTCTACTGCTAGTTCAACAATAGTCTTTCCGCTTGTCTCTGGTGGCAGAATGACTGTGTCGATAACGTGGATCAC
>CAYWNG010000726.1:0-3380 GCA_964458685.1 uncultured Pirellulaceae bacterium | reverse complement strand
ATTCACCCCCCAATGGGCCGGTTAATTAAGGGCGTCGGCTACGGTGCGTTACCTGTTACGTCCGACGGCTAAATCCCGAGAGAATCCCGTTGGAGGCTAAATCCCGAGAGAATCCCGAGAGAATCCCGTTGGAAACGGGAGCGACTTTTGGTTGTCGCCCCCAGGAGGTGCGGCGATTCGACTCGCCAAAATTCTCCGACAATTACCAAAAGAACATTCCCTCCAGGTCGATCTCAGGGTATAAATAGATACGTTGTTGACACTGAGTCTCAAACTCGACTCGGTTTGGCAGGCTTTTCTCGCTGCGAATGTTGAGGAAAAGGTGGATTACTACCCTCTCGAATTGCTAAATGACGGCCAAGAAGCGCGAATCGTGGATGTTTGCGGTGACACCGTCCAAGTTCATCGGCTTGCGGAAATTGGTATCCGCTGTGGCAGCCTTCTGCGAATGATTCGCCATGGCGAACCCTGTTTGCTAGCCGTCGATGGTCGACGACTTTCTTTGCGACTTTGCAATGGCATCGACATCTTCGTTTCCAGCCTGAACATGGCGAGAGTTGCTGAGGCTGTTTAGCCATGTTGACGCTCGCAGATCTCTCACCAGGAAGTTCCGCCCGCGTCGTTGATGTTCTGGGTGAGGATGGCCTGGCCGCTCGCATTATGGAGATGGGGATCATCGAAGGCGAGCAAATCAAGGTCCTAGGCATGGCGCCACTGGGCGACCCCATGGATTTAGAGGTTCAAGGGTACCGACTATCTCTTCGCAAGAATGAAGCGCGTCGAGTCACTGTGGTCCGCGACTCGGTTTCAAGTCCAGTGGCATGAGCGAATCGCAATCCATTACCGTTGCGTTGTTGGGCAATCCCAACACAGGTAAGAGCACCTTCTTCAGTGCCTTATGTGGTGTCCCTGCTCGCGTTGGAAACTACCCAGGCGTCACCGTCGAAAAGAAGCTTGGCAAGTTTGTCGATGAGTTTGGAACGGTTACTGTTGTCGACCTTCCCGGCACCTATGGCTTAACCGCCCGAACCTTGGACGAAAAGGTTTCGGTCGATGTATTGCTTAGCTCAATGCCTGATGTCCCACACATCGACGCCATCGTTGCCATCATCGACGCAACCAATCTTGAACGCAACTTGTACCTCTACACTCAGCTTCGACAATTGGGCTTACCCATTCTAGTCGTACTGAACATGTGGGATCGCGCGCAGTCCGAGATCCAACTTGACCTTAAACAACTTGAGTCGCGGCTCGGCGTTCCTGTAATCACAACCACAGCCAGTAAGCGGCAAGGCATCGAACAAGCTCGAAAAGCAATCCGCCAAGTTGTCCAACAGCCTCCGCCTCCAGCATCCCCGCTTTTCCCAGCCGAGTTCATCGAAGCTGCGGAAGGCCTGCGATCCTGGCTGAGAGATCGAAAGTGTGAGTTAAGCGAATTCCAATGTCAGCGATTGATCTTAGATGTTGGCGGGACACATGCAGCCGAGCTTTCCCAGCGCCCCGAGCTTAGCGAACTGCCACAACGCCTCACTTCGATCCGCGAAGAACTCGCCCAGTCAGGACAACGCGTACCTGCTTGTGAAACGAGATCCCGCTACGGTTGGATTAAGCAAACTCTCGAAGGGATCTATTCGCGACAACCCAAGAGCGGTGCGACACGTTCTGACAAAATTGATCACTGGCTTACGCATCGCATCTGGGGCTTCGCCGTCTTTGGCTTGATCATGTTCGTCATCTATCAAGCGATCACCCTGGGAGCTGGATGGTTTACCGCCAAGATTGACGAATCGCTGATTCCGTGGGTTTCATCGCAGGCCGAATCTGTATTGGCACCCGGAATACTGAGAAGCTTAGTAGTGGATGGAATCGTCGCTGGAGTTGGTGCGGTGATCGTCTTCTTGCCGGTCATCCTGATGCTGTTCTTCTTCGTCGCATTGCTAGAAGACTGCGGCTACATGGCTCGAGCCGCATTTGTGATGGACAAGTTGATGACCAAGCTGGGGCTAAGCGGCAAATCATTCTTGCCGCTGATGAGCTCCTTTGCTTGTGCCGTTCCAGGGATCATGGCAACGCGAGTCATCGATAACTGGCGAGATCGCATGGTCACCATTCTCATTGCTCCGCTGATGAGCTGTTCTGCGAGACTGCCGGTCTATATGTTATTCATCGCCGCCTTTGTGCCGCAGAAGACGTGGCTCGGTGGCTGGATTGGACTTCACGGTATTGTTCTTTTCGCGATGAACTTATTGGGTCTGGCCGTGGCAATTCCGATAGCCTGGCTGCTGAAGCGATTTCTGTTTCGTGGCGAGCCCAGTGCGTTTGTGATGGAGCTACCAAGTTACAAGCTGCCTTCGCCTCGCGTTGTCTTCTTTCGCGTTTGGGAAAGCGGTCAAGCATTTTTGGCTCGAGCTGGCACGCTGATCTTTTGTACCTGCGTCCTAGTTTGGGCAGCGGGTTATTTTCCAGGCGACCATACACAGATCGATCAATTGACGATCAAGATCGAATCCACTGACTTGGAAGACGATTCTCCAGAGAAGCAACAGTTGCTGGCGGAACGACAGGATTTAGCTGGACAACTAATCGAAAAGAGCTTTCTGGGCATAGCTGGCAAGACCATCGAGCCTGCGGTGAAGCCCTTGGGATGGGACTGGCGCATTGGCGTGGGTGTCATCGCTTCGTTTCCAGCACGCGAAGTGATCATTGCAACGCTCGGCACAATTTACTCACTTGGTGGTGAAGTCGACGAGGAGGATGAAGGCTTGAAGTCGGCCTTGCTTTCCGCGACTTGGCCCGACGGTCGATTAGTATTTGGGTTGCCAGTCGCCATGTCGATTATGGTCTTCTTTGCCTTGTGCGCTCAATGCGCGGCGACTTTAATGGTGATTAAGCGCGAGACCAATTCTTGGCGCTGGCCCATCTTTGCCTTTACGTACATGACCGCGTTGGCTTACGTTGGAGCTCTGATTACCTACCAAGTTTGTAGCCGCCTATTTAGCTGAACCGTCGGCTTTCCTTTAAGAGATCCATCACCCCAGCTCATTGAAAACTCCGAGATCGACTCAAATGATTGACTGGCAATTTCTCGCAGCAATGACCATCGTCGCCTTGAGTTCGGCATGGATGATTCGGAGCCTTGTTCGATGGGCTCGGGGCGCTCAGACCGGTTGCGGCTCCTGCTCGATGAAGCAACAACAGCCCCAAGCCGTGAAAGTCAAGCAGTTGACACAGATCTCAATCTCTAGGAAGCCTTAGTGTGCCACGACGCTCCGTCGTCGTGATTTTGAGTTTTGAGTTTTGAGTTTTGAGAAGAAGAAGAAGAAGAAGAAGAAGAAGAAGAAGAAGAGGAAGAGGAAGAGGAAGAGGAAGAGGAAGAGGAA
>CAYWNG010000725.1:0-3386 GCA_964458685.1 uncultured Pirellulaceae bacterium | reverse complement strand
GCTAGGTAAACGGCCAGGGCTTCGCCCCTAAAACCAAAAAGCGCAACTTCAAAACTTACGCTTCGGGTTGGGATAGAGCGCAAACGTGCAACATCCGAACCAGCGTCATTCGGACTTTCCGACCTTCGAAATTGAAACGCTGCCAAGCTTGTGGATCAGCTTGAAGATGGAGAGGTATTCTGTGTAGAAGTTCTCGCCCGAGCCCGAATGCGCTCGCATGGCAACGTAGCTCATGTCGCAGCCATCTGGCGTGGAGGCATCCAGATCAACCCAACGGTCTTCGATCCAGGCTTGAGCCCAAGTATGAAAGTGACTCAGGCCGCTTGCAGGATCGACGCGCAGACCAGCGGTGATTCTGGAAGCAATCTTCTGACTGCGGAGCAGCGCGGCTAATAGATTAGCGCACTCGATACAGCTTCCTTCGCGTTCTCTGGAGACAATCAACGTGCTGACAATCTCAGGCTGAATGTCGCGGACTTTGAAAAGCCGAGCTAATCCCTGGCGGATCAATTCAGCCTTGGCACCATTGGTCAATCCTTCTTGGCTTCCGAGAATCTCAGCAGCAAGTTCCAGCACAGGTGGTTTGTCAGCGGGAATCATCAGAGAGGATTCCAAGTCGGCTGGCTCCGGCTGTTTTTCAGAGACTAACGCGTCGGCATTGAGCTTTAGAATGGTCAATTCACAGCTCGTCGGACTGTTCGACTTGAGTCTTTGCCGCGAGTACTCCAAGAGCGCATCGTAGGGGTCGATGTCTTGGGCTTCCACCTTGTAGACAACGCTGGTTGCTCCCTTGATATCGGGGGCATCGCCTGAAAACGCAACCGAGTGTTGCAGGCCTCGCGCGAATTCCGACTGATCGCGAAGCCGCTGCATGACGGCCTCTTCGACTCGCATCTTCAGTACCATCTGATTGGAAGAACGAGCGAGGGTCTTTTGTATCACGCCTTGTTCATCGACGTAGATCGACGAAGTGCTGTTTCCTTCGGGAGTCGCCACGGTCAAGTTGACTTGAAGCAAAGGCAGAGCCACTCCGCTGCTCATCGGCGTCAATTCGACCTGCTTAGCCTCAAGAAGTACAGGAATGAATTTGCGAAGTTGCGGGATAAAGATACTAGTGGTGCGAAGTTCTCCAGCCTTCATCGGAGAGCGCATTAGCAACTGTTGCACTCCCAGCGGCCCCCAGAATTCAGACTTCCACGGTATTTTCTGGCGAGAAGCTTGTGCATCGCCCTCCTTAGTCGAAATCTCCAGATCGCCGAAGACTTGGCGACCTTCAACCAACATGTCTCGCTCACCATCGACCGAGGATTCGAAGCGAAAGCTGGCGACTTCACCGGTCACTCGTTCATAGCTTTCCATCACCACTTTACGCACTGGAATGAAGGAGCCATCGGCAGCTCGGTCAAGGACCTCTTCGCGGCGAATGCGGACTTGCTTGAGTTCTGCGACCTCCGATCGCTCGACGATCAGCGAGCTGTAGCCGATTCGAGTATTCCCCACATAGTGCGCCTCCCAGTAGCTCCAGGGCAACTTATTGACATCGATCCAAGCGGTCTTATCAACATTGCATTGCTCCAAGACCGGCTTGGCTGGCTCGCTTGTTTTCGAACCGGGATCAGCCTTGTTGTGAGACTCGCTATTCTCCGACTCGCTTGTCTGATTCTCGCCCGCATCGGATGAGGCCTTTTTGTCGGTGCCTTCGGCCAATTGCTTTTGAATTTCAGGAGGCAGACTGTCCTTGGGTTGGCAGCCAAGACTTAAGAAGAGGACGAGAAAGCAACTGTAACAATACAGCCGGTCGGTAAAGTCTCGTGTCTGTTGAGTTGGCTTAAACATGCTGCCGCTTCAGAGTGAAAAAAATGCGTTTCGTCTTTGACCCATTCATGCGGACTGCGTTGCCTGCACGCATCAATTGTAACTACGACAGGTTTCAATTCATCCACACGCTTAGAACTATATGTCCGTTTGTAACGATTGCGCAGATTAGACCTAAGAAGGTAACAAGTTATGCGGGCAACTTTCCTTGCTAATCAAGCTTGTGCCATGTTTTGACCTAACTTTCCTTGTCAAGAAAACCCCAGCCCCTCGGGTACTCCCCCAGATAAGTAGAAAGATTGGACGATGAGTTCGCAGCAAAGCTCGCAAACTACAAACTCGACTCAAAACAATCCCAAAACTGACGCCCTGACAGCTTTTGGAGCTTTAACTGACGAGCAGCTAGAAGCTCATTTGCAAGTGTATCAGTATGGAGTCTTTGAGCTTACCGATGCCGTTCGGCCTTCGGTTGACTTGCAAGTCATTCCCCGACAAGGATATCGACACGACACCTACGTAGACTCGGCCAGCCAAACCAAGGTTCCCGTAATCATGGCTTCGGCGACTCGAGAGCGATTATTCGACCTGTTTATCGATATGATCGATACGCTCGGCCCTGTCGTTGATGTGGTGTTAGAAACCAGCCACTATCACACCGGCGGTCATCAAGATTACTACCGCGAGCACATCGACATGCCAGTGCTCAAGAGTATTCTTTATGACTTCGAACAGTTCTTGATGAACGACGGCTGCACCGGCATCGCTGTTTTGAATCCAAAGCGTCAGCAAGAAGTTCAGTTTGATGAACACAAGCTGATCATCGCTTACGGATCTCCATTGGAGGCCTTCGAGCGAACCTTGATTCAGCACGACGTGTACATCGACAAGACGATTCGCTTCATTACCGAAGCGGAGCATGTACATACCAGCAGTGAAGCCATGTACGACCAGTTCCAAACTCTAGCGATGCGCTTAGGGATGGAAAACGACTGCGAAGAGTCCGCTACTCGATAGTACCAGCTTAAAATCCACCGGCTCGCCCGGTCGGAACTTTAGGCTTCAAGCTACCTACGCGCCGGTAAAGCTCGACAAGTTCGCCAAGCTCGACAAGCACGCTAGACTCGGTCTTGCCGCCGTCGCTGACTTTGCCGACTGCTGCAATCCTGGCAAACGCCTTGGATGATCAAGCGGTGACTGCGCACGCGAAATCGATGCGTGCGCCCAATTTCATCGCGCAGCTTAGCGATCTCTTCGCTCTGGAATTCGATCAGCCGATTGCACTTAACGCAGTACAGGTGGTCGTGCTCGGGATACCCATAGTCATGCTCGTAGACGCTACGGCCGTTGAGCTCGAAGCGTCTAAGCAAGCCCGCGTCCACGAACTCCTTGAGCGTTCGGTAGACGGTTGGGCGACTGACGTAATTGGCGTCGCCGCGACGCGGCAACTGGTCGATCAATTGATCGGCATCAAAATGCTCGTGCCGCGAGAAGACTTGTTCGACCAAGAAGCGGCGTTGATCCGTCTTTCGCAAGCCGCGAGCCACCAAGTACTCTTCGAATCGCTCGATAGG
>CAYWNG010000724.1:0-3391 GCA_964458685.1 uncultured Pirellulaceae bacterium | reverse complement strand
TCCTCGCGAAGTGCCGATGAAGATTTTCCCAGCCGTTCACTATTCCATGGGCGGTCTGTGGGCCGGCTATTCGAAGAATGCTGATGGTGGTTTGACTCCAGCTCATCCAGACAACCAAATGACCAACGTCAAAGGCCTGTATGCGATGGGTGAATGCGACTATCAGTATCACGGTGCGAACCGGCTGGGAGCGAACTCACTGCTAAGTTGCATCTTCAGCGGTTTGTTCACTGCCCCAGGCATCCAGAATTACATGGGCAGCCTCGGCAAGTCGGCGGCCGATTTACCACCGAGCTTGTTCCAAGGCGCGATCGCCAAGCAGGAAAATCGTCAACGCGATTTGATCAGCAGCAGTGGTGGCGAGAATCCATACATCATCCATGAGCAACTGGGTGACGTGATGACGCGGGCCGCAACCGTGGTTCGCAACAACGATCAGTTGGACGAAGCTTACGAGAAAGTCGACGAACTGCACAAGCGAGCGCTGGCTAGTTCGCTGAGCGACACGGGCAGTTGGACCAATCAGAACTTGATCTTCACCAAGGCCCTTCAAGATATGTTCCCCGTGGCCAAGTCCATTTTGAAAGGCGCTCGCATGCGAGATGAGTCGCGTGGTGCCCACTTCAAACCCGACTTCTCGATGCCAAGCCTCAAGGAAGAAGATCCAGCCCTGCGACGCAAAGAAGCCGAAGCTTGGTGTGATCGGTTTGAGGAAAACAACAAGCGCTTCCTCAAGTCGTCGATTGCTACGTTGAAGGGCGACCACCCAGAAATCACCTACGAAGATGTCGATACGTCAAGCATCCCGCCAAGACCACGACTCTACGGTTTGGTTGGAGCAGACGTGATCGAACAAGTTTGGAAAGAACGTGTTGGGAAGAAAAAGCAGCCAACTTCCACTAAAGAGTACACGGTGAAGGCTTAGAGCTAAGTGCGATTGGGTGCACTACTGGGTGGTGCGCCCTGAGTCTTCGAAGGGCGTGCTCCAAGTTTAGTGCACCACGCCCTTCGCAAAGCCTCAGGGCGTACCACCCCAAAAGTTAAATTAGAATCAGACGATTCCATCAGGATAAGACTATGACGACTTCGGGACACAGTAACGGACACGACGATCACTCCGCTTCATCGACTCGCAAGCCAGCGAAGATCAACGTTCGTGTCTTGCGCCAAGATGGACCAGGACAACCTTCGTACTGGGAACGACATCAGGTCACCTACGAAGAGAACATGAACGTCATCAGTGTTCTCCAGCGCATCGCCGCTCAGGCATCGACCGCGGATGGCAAAAAGGTCACTCCAGTCGCTTGGGATTGCGGTTGCTTGGAAGAAGTTTGCGGTTCGTGCACGATGGTGGTCAATGGCAAGGTCCGTCAAAGCTGTTCGGCACTCGTCGACCGCTTGTTGGAAGACAACAGCGATGAAATCGAACTGCAGCCGATGTCGAAGTATCCAGTGATCCGCGATTTGATGGTCGACCGCTCGCGCATTTTCCAAGGCTTGAAGCGAGTCAAGGCTTGGGTGCCCGTAGACGGCTATTTCGATATGGGAGCCGGTCCGCGCATCCCGCGTCAGCAACAAGAGCAAAACTATCCGCTGAGCGAATGCATGAGCTGCGGTTGCTGCATGGAAGCGTGCCCTCAGTACACCAAGGTTGAAGTCCATCGTCGTCCCGGTGAAACCGACGAGCAATTCGAAACTCGTAAAGCCCAAGCCTACGATACTTCGTTCCTCGGCGCAGCTCCCATCAGCCAAGCGATGCTATTCAATTCACATCCGATTGGCGGCAACTTGGGTGACGAACGGCTCGAGGCACTGATGAGCCAAGGTGGTATTCAGGAATGCGGCAATGCACAGAACTGTGTGGCCGTTTGTCCGAAGAAGATCCCGCTTACCACCTCGATCGCCCGCGCAGGTCGCGCGACGACGATCTATGCTCTTAAGAAGATCTTTGATCGCTAACTCGTAGCTTGGGGCCGAGCGCTTGGTATTGAGAGCATGGCACACTGGGTGCATGCTCTTGATCGTACACGCTTGCAGGTCAATAACCTTTAACTAGGTCGACCTTCGACATCGAAGATCCCTTCGAAGAGAATAGAGCTGAGGTAGCGTTCACCCGAGTCGGGTAGAACGACGACGATGGTCTTGCCCTTATTCTCAAGCCGCTTGGCAACTCGAACAGCAGCAGCAGTGGCGGCACCGCACGAGATGCCAGCGAGAATGCCCTCTTCACGAGCGAGTCGACGAGCATAGAAGACCGCTTCGTCATTGGAGACTTGCTCGATCTCATCGACGATGGACATATCAAGAACTCCCGGGACGAAGCCCGCACCAATGCCTTGGATCTTGTGGGCACCTGGCTTGAGTGGAATACCAGCTTTCGCTTGGGTGAGTACGGGACTTGCGGCCGGTTCAACAGCAATCGATTGAATGGCTTTGCCTTTGTTATGCTTGATGAAGCGTGATACGCCAGTGATCGTTCCACCTGTACCTACACCGGACACAAAGATATCGATCGCGCCGTCAGTATCTTCCCAAATCTCGGGACCGGTAGTTTTTTCGTGGATCGCTGGGTTGGCAGGATTGTTGAATTGCTGCAGAAGAACATAGCGTTTGGGGTCGGACAGTACGATCTCCTCCGCGCGATTGATCGCACCTCGCATTCCTTTCTGACCTTCCGTTAGAACTAACGTGGCACCGTATGCGATCAGCAACTTGCGACGTTCGATGCTCATAGTTTCAGGCATCGTCAACGTCAGCGGGATTTGCCGCGACGCAGCCACGAAGGCTAAGGCAATGCCCGTGTTACCGCTGGTCGGTTCGACGATCTCTTTGCCCTTTTGAAGCAAGCCTCGCTGTTCAGCATCCCAGATCATGGCGGCACCGATCCGACACTTTACTGAGTACGCCGGGTTCCGACCCTCAATTTTCGCTAGCAACGTGACGTCGGCGCCGTCGGTGACACGATTCAAGCGCACTAGTGGAGTGCGGCCAATGGACAGCGAATTGTCTTCAAACCAATGAGCCATGAGTTTTTGCTTTCAGAAGTGCTTTAAGTGAACAGGAAAGCAGAAGCAGTGGTGATCAATGCTTGTCGCCCGTATATGCGAACTTCTTGAACTTGAGTTTCGCGATAGAACGGAAAGCAGCGACGGAAATAGCTGCATGTTGAATCAATCTTTTGTGATTGACTTGGCCGGGATAGATAACCACTGGTTCCAGCTTCCGGTGGTCCGGTCGGCGACAAGTTGAGAATTCTGCCAGGAATCTTCAAGTGACACAAGTGTATGTTTAGATGATTTGCACGTAGCCTAGGCATCCTGCCTGGGGCCGCTCTGGGTCGCTCCGGGGCGCTCTGGGTCGCTCTGGGTCGCTCCTACCCAGGCAGGATGCC
>CAYWNG010000723.1:1443-3393 GCA_964458685.1 uncultured Pirellulaceae bacterium | reverse complement strand
AACTAGCAGCACAGGCTTCATCAACTGGCTGACAATCGCAGGCAATTCTGTTTGTCGAAAGTTCTCCAGCATCTGTCGCTCGATGCGATGCGAAACGCCACCGATGGTCACATGCCCGTGACCAACATCGACAATCTCCGAGTTCATCCGTTGCAGCAGGCTGGCTAAGTGGTGTGTGTCACTAGGTGCAGCCAACGATGCAACGCCTCGCACCGAAGGAATTTGTTGAGCCACCGAAAGGCTGACGGCTCCACCGAAACTGTGGCCAACTAGAAACTCAGGCGCTTGGTGCGTTTGAGCCAAGTAGGCGACTGCGGCTAAAACATCGTTTTGATTGGTAGAAAAGTTGGTCTTGGAGAAGTCGCCATGGCTGTGCCCCAATCCAGTCAAGTCGTAGCGCAAGACTGCGTACCCGCGTTCCGCAAGGCCTCGGCTGATCCGAACGATCAGCTTGATATCCTTGGTGCAAGTAAAGCAATGCGTAAATAGAACCCAAGCACGGGGCGGGGTCACCGGTTCATCAATGATGCCAGCGAGTTGATATCCATTGCCACCTTCGAACTGGACTCGCTGGCTTCTTCTCAATTCGCTGATCAAGAGTTAGATGACCCTGTTCCCATGTTGTTGTTCAGGAAGGCATGTGCCATTGCGCGAGGCACTTCGGCTTCCGCCAGAACAAGATTGGCACGATTCTCAGCAACGGCCGCGCGATTTTCTTGCTCTGTGGCAATCGCTTCGGCTCGACGTTGCTCAGCGTGAGCTCGAGCTACGCGAACGTCGGCTTCAGCTTGGTCGGCTCGCAAGCGTGCGCCGATGTTGTCGCCAACGTCGATGTCGGCGATGTCAATGGAAACAATCTGGAAGGCGGTTTGTGAATCTAAGCCACGAGCCAAAACGGTGCGCGAGATCACGTCGGGATTCTCAAGCACTCGTTGATGCGACTCGGCCGATCCAATCGAGCTAATGATGCTCTCGCCAACGCGAGCGATAATCGTTTCTTCGGTCGCACCACCGATCAACTGTTGCAAGTTGGTTCGCACGGTCACTCGAGTTCGAACTCGCAACTCGACACCATCCTTCGAAATCGCACTCAGCGTTGTCTTGCCGCTGCGACGCGGATCGGGGCAATCGATGACTTTGGGATGCACGCTAGTTCGCACAGCTTCGGCCACATCGCGACCGGCCAAGTCGATCGCCGCGGCGCGATCAAAGTCCAAGTCGATCTCGGCGCGCTGCGCGGCAATGATGGCTTGGATAACATTCATCACGTTACCACCGGCAAGATAGTGCGCTTCCAATCGTTGCGTTGTGATACCGTTTCGCGAGGTGATATCCAATCCGGCCTGCGCGGCCATAATCTTGGCGTTCACGATCACCGGCGCACGGACTTGACGGAAGTACATGCCAATCAAGCTTGACATGCGAACCCGCGCACCCGCAGCAAAGGCCTGAACCCACATCGCTCCAAACGCGGCAAAGGCAATCAGGGTGATCAGTGCGATGAAGCCGAAGATGATTATCGCGGCGATGATCGCGATGCGAGTGATATCAATCTGCCCGAGCATCAACAACATGTTGCGAAACTCCTAAGTGTTTTCTTCTAAGATCCAGCCGCGAATCGATGGAATTCTGACCCGACGGCGAAGCTCAGATAGTCTATCATGGTCGAAGCTGCTCCCACAAGCAGGCAAGTTAGCCTTATAAACACGATTCAGCGATGTAAAGCACTCGTTTTGGGACTATTCTCGCTGATCGCCGGGAGGGCGAGGCTCCTGCCGAGCTTTCTTGGGCTGCCATATCACGTTCACAAGCAATCGGACCAACGTAAACATTGCTTGTGATGGCTTCGCAGGAGCGGCGCCCTCCCGTTTTCGTGCGCCCTCAAACGCGTCCGTTTAGGCATCTTTCCTATCAAAATCAACTCTCGGAAAATTCAAAAAGCTCATGGTT
>CAYWNG010000723.1:0-1343 GCA_964458685.1 uncultured Pirellulaceae bacterium | reverse complement strand
TTAGCGGAGAAGGTAGGCTTGGTGGGACTTAGTCGTGGCGGCTTGTACTGCTACAACTTTGCCATCGCTTATCCTTATCGCGTGGCCTGTATCTATGGAGACGCTCCTGTTTGCGACTTCAAGAGCTGGCCGGGAGGCTTCGGAAAAGGCCCCGGAAGTCCTAACGATTGGAAGCTGGTCCTGAAGCACTGGAATTTCAAAAACGACGACGAAGCCAAAGCCTTCACCGGAAACCCTGTCGACAACCTCAAGCCGCTGGCTCAGGCTGGCATCCCGCTTCTACATGTGTTTGGCGATGCCGATGAGGTCGTGCCGTGGGAAGAGAATACAGGATTGATTCAGCAGCGATACGAACAGCTTGGCGGACAAATCAAGCTGATCCGCAAGCCGGGCGTTAAGCATCATCCTCATGGCTTGGATGACCCGACACCGATCGTCGAATTCTTAGAGCGTCACTGTCTTTCGCCGTTAGTCCAGTTCAAAGTTAGCAATCTCGCCAGCCCCTTGGCCAAAGACAAAAACGGATTTGTCGTACACAAAATTGAATCGCCCTTCCAAGATGGAATTACCGAGCTGAAGGTCTTGGTCCCCGATCCGCAGGCCAAGCCCGCTAGCTTGAGATTGTTGATTGTTCTTCCTGTCGAAAAGCAAAGCGAATCGCGGTGGGGAGACGCGTTGTTGTCGATTCGCGATTGCGGCTCGGAGTCTCTTTCTCAACTGCTTTGCGTTGAACCCTCCTTCTCTGCCCTGCCCTGGTACGCGGATCATCCCAGCGATGCCAAGATCCGACAAGAGTCGCATTTGCTGGAAGCTGTGTTGCCAATTTTGCGCTGGCAATATCCTGAAGTGCGACACGATCGCGATGGTCGTTTGTTAGTGGGCTTCAGCAAGTCGGGGTTTGGAGCTTGGTCGATGTTGCTTCGTCATCCTGATCTCTTTGGTCGAGCCGGTGCGTGGGATGCACCGCTGATGCTGGACAAGCCCAACAAGTACGGTTCCGGCGCGATCTTTGGCAACGAAGAGAATTTTAAAGGCTATGCCATTCCCGACCTGCTCAAGTCGCGACGTGCCGAGTTAACGCAGAGTGACGCTCCTGTGCGATTGTTTCACGCGGGCTTTGGGAACTTCCAGGCCGAACATGAGTCGATCGAGCAATTGCTTCAGTCGCTGAAGATCCCTCACAGCTACCGCGCTGGACCACAACTACAGCATCATTGGTCAAGCGGCTGGCTGCGAGCCATGGTGGACGAGCTAACCGCCCTAAATGAGTGAACTCATCATTGAATTTCGCTAGATCGCCGCGAGCATATTTTGCATGCTGACTTTAGCGATGTGTTCGGGGC
>CAYWNG010000722.1:0-3408 GCA_964458685.1 uncultured Pirellulaceae bacterium | reverse complement strand
CTGTAGGGAAGGACTTCAGGAACTGTTTCTAAAACCTGCTGAGTCTTCTCGCGCACAAACTCAAGGAATCCTGCACCTGATTGAGTCACTCCCTTTTCAACACCAGTTGCTTCTGCCTTGCCCAGTCCTGCCTTTGCATCGCCAGTGGCAGTCCGCCAGTGTGACTGAATGAGTTCCCTGACGGTCGTTAGCCCGAGCAAGGGCATTCCCAGAACATAAAACCCTTGGATCGTTTGTGCGAATAGCAACGGCATAATGTTGCTGTGTTGCAGCCGTGCTAGTCGTTGCGATTCACCAAGTGGAATTGAAGCGATCTTTAACGCAATGGGACGATTGGCAAGAGATCCTTGGCGTGCAAGATACACGCGACTAAAGGCACCTTCGCCGATGCACTTAACCAAAGTGAACTCACCAAATTTCTCTCCTGGACCAGGAAACGGAAGAGAGGCTCGGATGTTGAGCGGTGAATCATTGCTGGAAGCAATCGACGATTCGTCGGCTGCATTCGCATTGTCGGTCGTGCTACTCCAGTGATTCGCTTGCGTGGCGATCTGCTCTTGGGCAATGTAATGGCATTCACTTTCAAGATCGCAGTTGCTCAGCCATTGATCCCACTCTTGAGTCGAAATCCCCAATCGACGCTCGTAGTCCTTCCGATTAACGGGTTGGCGGTTGGTTAACCTGAGTCGAAAGTCTTCAAAAGCTAGAGGGCCAATGATAAGCGGATGCTGTTGAATCCAACTGTGTTGATCGAGGATCGTATCGAGCGGATTAGCTTTCCCGTTCTCGTAAGCCCACTCCAGGGTAATCCGTAGAATCTCTCCAATAGTGCTTTCAGCATCCTGTTCAGTGATCGGTGGAAAGTAATCGGCAACGCTGGACAGACCACCGCTACGCAGATCTTCCTCGAAGCGGTCAAGTAGACTGCTGGCCGATGAGTGCTTTTGAGTAGGCTTGCTGGAATAGTTTGTCATTGCAAGTGCATTAGAACCTTAGGGAGCAAACTCAGTTGCTAATCTTGCTCGAAACGCTTGAAGTTCGCGTTCCACAGTGCGACGGCCTCGATTCACTTGGCCCGCGATCTCTGCAACTTGAAAGCCTTCGAGCCTTAAGCGAATGATCTCACGTTGCGTCGGCGTAAATTCCTCGAGGATTTCGGCAACCGTCATACAAAGCTCTCGCAGAGTCGAATCGTCGGGTTGATGAAGCTGATCCATCGGATAGGAACTTGAGCAAACAGTTTGTCGAACGTCGCGTCCAGCGGCGCGGTGGAATGCCGCTTTGGCATTGATCTTTCTCATCGCGATCACGATCAGCAGGTTGAACAGATCGCCTGATTTCGGAGCCGCATAGCCGCCGTTCTTAGCTCGACGAAAGAAACTCTTGAAGGTCGACTGAACAATATCCTCGGGATCGACTCGTGAGGTTAATAAAGCGCCCAGTCTTCTTCTGGCTGCGTTGAGCAAACCAGGAGCGTGCTTTTCGAAAACCTTGGTCGCAGCAGATCCATCGCCACAGCCGATGCGTCGAAGCAGAGATTCATCGTTAGGTTGATCTATCTCTGGGACCATATTTTGACTTGACCAGTGCAACTATTGACGAGAAGTTCGAATGCGAAAAACGGTTAAGTTCCAGGGTAAGCCCTGGAACTCAAGCCAATTTGTTACTATTGTTCGCTGACAAGTCAGACCCTACAGTCTAGTCTCGAACTCGACAATCTCCAGCTTGACGCCTGCGAAGATTCCATTGTCGACAAACGTATCCACTTCAGAGCCACCTACGAATACCGCGTCAAGTTCAGCGTAGACATCGGTCACTTCCACGCGATCTGCGCCTTGATCGAGCGAGGCAGAGATGTTCTTCATGGAAGTTAGGTTGGTCATAGTCACTGTGTCATTGCCTCCACCAGTGGAGATAGAGGTGTCTTCCGAAGTCATCACTCCCGAAAGAGCTACTGTATCGTTGCCTAAATCGCTGTTGATCAACAAGCCAAGGCCAAAGAATCCGCTGACTGTGATGGAGTCGTTTCCCTCTTTGGATTCAATGCTGGCCACATCCCCGCAGGTAGTATTTCTTACGCTGAAGATGTCCCGATCGCGATCACCGATCACGGCTAGAGCAAACGCAATGTCTAGCTCGTTGAGCTGGACATTGAGCACGCCTGTTTGGCCATCGATAAACAGATCGGAACCGATGGTCCAGCCTGTTAGCGTAACTGAATCGCTGCCCAGACCGCCTTCGACGGCTAAGTTGTTTCCGATTGAGGAAGGAGCTGTTCCGCTACGAAATCGGTCGTTACCGTCGCCAAGATTGGCGTAAAGATCGTTGGCAACTTGCAAGCTTTCGATCAGCACATCGTCATTACCGCCGCCCATTCCGATTTCTACGGCATTAAGTGCCACGTTGCGGAAGCGGACGCTAGCCAATCCATTGACTCTGGTGCCATTGCGACCGCTCACCGTGATGTCTCCATTGGCCGCTTGTCGCAGCGTGATGGCGTTAGCCAAGTTGTCTCCATTGAGCTTCAACAGAGACCCCTCGAGTGCTACCTGAACGTTGTTGGCTTGTGCTGTTTCCGCTCCCCAAAAGGCTGCCGATGCCAACGCGAGGCTGGCCATCCAACGAGAACTTCTTCGAATTAACATTGCTTTACCCTTACCGAATTGAACTGGTTAACTGGGCTAAGCTCTTAGCCCTACAAGATTGAAATGCGGGCCAGGGTAGGCAACCCGCCGTCAAATCTGAAAATTCTTTTGGGGCGGCTCCATGTTGCCACCCATTTGGATTATTCGCCAGGCAGAAGCTTGAGTCGTTCCTTGCACTTCTTGATGGTTAGGTGACTCGGGCTCGAATTCGGTCTTTCGAGTACGATTTCGAGCTCAATTTCATTGAGCTCGAGCAGGATTTCTTGATGCAGTCTCCAAAAATCGCAACATCTAAACTAGCATCATGCGGCTAAGGAACGAATTTTGTAAGATATGACGAACCCCAAATTCCATGGAGTCGATCCAAGATGACAAAAGCGGTCTCAGCAAAAAATGACGCCACGCGTTTTCGCCTGCTACTTGCCTTGCTGCTGAGTATTTGCACGATCGTTGGGGCGATGTTTGTAGTAGAGTGGTGGCCCTTGTCGAAGCGGCGTCAGTTAGCTTCGGAGATTGAGAAAGCTGGTGGCAGGATTGAATATAGGGAGGACCAGTATGAGCAAACGAAACAGGTGGGAGTTATACGCAAGTTACTCCAGTTGAGCTTGAGCTGGGAGTACTTCGCAGACGTTGATCGTGTCTATCTGAAACCTCGCTCGGTCGACAATGCAAAATTGATCTTGGCCTTTCCAAATTTACGATCGCTTCAACTATACGGCCCGAATGTCACTGATGAATTCCTGGGAAAGCTGAACGGCCTAAA
>CAYWNG010000721.1:0-3431 GCA_964458685.1 uncultured Pirellulaceae bacterium | reverse complement strand
TTATGCACTGTCGACGCCCGATTTGCCCATCGGCGCGCTGATCGCTCGCGGAACGGCGAGTTGATCGGCTTCTTTTAATGCACTCCCCGATTTGTTGATTGTCTGCCAGGGAACAATGCCAGTCGCTCCGTCTTGCCATGCGTCCAGCGCCCAAGCCTGGATATTGCGATTTGTCTCATGAACATGATTTGATGTCCCATAAACCCATGCCTTCAGTCGGTCACTCTGCATGCGGTCGGTTACTAAACGACGATAATTCTGGAACGCGGATGACGACACAATCCACAGGTCACCACGTCGATCCAATTGGCCTCGGCAGTATTCAGGGCGTGAAATGTCGATGCGGTAATTGATCTGTACGTCGGGCGATACCTCACGGCCGCGGTCGGTAAGCTCTCCATAAAACTGCAATGCCCGGTAGTCCCAGAAGCCCGATGGTTCATCCAGTATCCAGGGTGCTTTGGTCTTTTCGGCAAGAGAGCCCTTGTTGTTGAAGTAAACCTGAAAGCCGGTTTGCTTCCATCCCCTGGATTCAGCAAGTCGAGCGAAATCCTGTAGGATGTTGACATATGTTGCAGCATACTCCGGCCGATCGACGAACGATTGATACGCGTCCGGATTGCCGTTGAAGTACTGTCGACAGTTCAACGGCCAGCTTTCATGAAACGTCAAGTAGAAACCCGGCGCTGCGATCGGTCCTCGATGTCCATCCTTGAAAAGCGAGCCCTCGATGTACGGCCCAAAGGCTTCTACAAAATCGTCCCAGTACCCAGCCTTGGCACCTGGTTCAATGCCGTCGTACTTCTTGTTATCCATCCGCCGCCCTGAACGAAGACGCATATCGAGATTACTCTTCCTTGATCCCGGCGCTGCCGTATTGTGCGAGTAATGCAGGATGTTGGCGTGAACGCGATGGTCGTAAGCGACTTGCTGCAGCGCATAGTATTCGTTCACATGGTCAGGCAAACCGTAGCCATTCATCTCGCAGAAGAACGTCGCCTGACGAGGCAACGCGAAAGGAAGAACTTTCAATTCCAACGGCACTACGCGACCATCGGAGATCGCAATCTTACCTTTGCGGAGGCCTGGACTAGCGTCGAATGGAACGTAAATGTCGGCAATTACGGAGCGATCCAAATCGGGCTCAAGCAAGATGGAATCTGGCATTGGAAGCAGTGGATCTGGTATCAACCGTCCGCCACCTGCCGCTTTTGAAGGAACATACACGGCTTGATGTAAATCGATTCGAGGCTCCATGTCTTCGAGCTGTACTTTGATGGATACTTTTTCATCGCGTTTGCCTTGGGGAGTTCGAAGCAGCAACTGAAATCCAACGACTTCACCCGCTGCAGCCGTGAGGCGAACAGTGTGACCATCGAAGATCGAATTGTGAGTCCGATAATTGGGCGGAAGTTCACCCACTGCATTTCCCGCGGCGTCGTACTTATCCGTGATCGGAATCACACTTAGGTTGGCTACCGTTGACGAGTGCGGCGGCGCGAACGACACTTCCGGTCTTTCGATCAAACTTGCTTTCAGAATCGTGCTGCGGAGCACTGCAGGCTGTGAACGACGGCCAATTCGATCCAAAGTGACGACCTTAATTTCATAGGGTCGATCCGCACCAATCAACGACGAAAGGTCTCGCAGCGGAAGAGCTTGCTTATGACCGTTGCTAACCAGCGGGATGTTGTGCCGCCCCAACAACTTGCCATCAATGCTGACTTCGTAGGCAAAGCCATGCATTGGCGACTGCAGCGTAAGTCTTGCTGAACGGCTGTCTGCCGAGTCCAGTCGAAGATCAGTCGCTGCTTCCGGTTTGCTTTCAACCTGATCGTCAAGCTCAACGACTAGATAGGGCCTCTTGCCTGACTGCTCACGCGAAAAGATTGTAGGGTTGCGACTTGTGTCTGAGTCATGTTCGTGGATGGCCAGCCCATGAGCGACACCAATCGCCATCGCATGAATCATGTCAGGCGGCACGTCCCAGTGATACTTACCATCGCGAATCACTGAATTTGTCTGGTGAACTGCTGTAAATCCGTTGCCACCGCAGACGGCCGGAAACCTTGCACCCCGATAGCCCCAATCTTCAACGCCATCGATTCCCGCCGTCAGACCATTGGATCGAAGTTCATCCCACGGAGTGGCGACAGTGGAAATGCAGACACCAGAAATCTCCTGTTCGCCCCCCACACAAACCAGCGTTGCCTTCTTCACTCGTTTCCCAGTAACAGCAGTCGTGTCGAACGCCATGACAACCATATGCTGGTTACCTTTGATGCGAATGCGCCCTTGCTGTCCGGCGTTCAATTCCCATTCACCGTCAACCATGACGATCGAGTTGTCTTTGGTCACTGGCAGTTGAATTGCCTCTTCCGCCACCAGAGCTGTTGCAAAGAGCGATGAGATCGAAAGGAGAGCAAGTAAAGTCCGCATAGTTGAATCCGAAGCTGAAATGTCTGAGCGGTTGTCGCGTCAGGAAGGTAAACAAAGACGTTGAACATATCACACGTTTGTGATCTGTGCAGGACGGGACCTACTGCTTCTTGGGATCATGGCCTGGGTATGGGGTGCTCAAGCAAGATTACCGCCCTCAGTGTTACCAATAGTTGGACTACGGCCTCTGTTCGAAGAACCCTTGGCAAGAAGATGGGGCATGAAAATGAACACGATTTTCTTGCCCCCATTTTCTTGCCAACCTTTGATTCTTGAAGAACTTGCGAGTGTCCGGGATAAACCCAATAGAGGACTCCCATGCATAGCTGGCAGACGATTGTTTAAGAAGCGGGAGTACGAAGTTTGACGAGCAAGCGATTGAACTCGGCAATCTCTCCAGCGGAGAAGTTCGCGAACTGACGCCTGTGTAGGCTGAGTGTTGGCTCGTCGAGCTTCGTGAGTATCGACTTTCCTTCAATGGATATCTCCCATTGTCCAGTGTCTGACAGATGGGCTACGAGGTTTTTCGATGCTAGTTTCTCCAAATGCTCAGGTAGATTCGCCAAAGGAATCAGCAAATGACTTAGCACTTCGTCGATAGTCATTGGACAGTTCTTGCCGCGGAGAATTCGAAGAATGTTGTACTCGGCACCTGTTAGATCATGACTTCGCATCATCTCGTCAAATGGCCTGCGAACTGCTTCAAATGATTTCGCCAGATTCAGACTAGCCTCTTGCTCAGGAAGCTCGAATGGATTGCGTTTCTTGATCTCTAGCTGTAGAAGCGATGGAGTGGCTTTTTGCGCAAGAGCTTGACGACGAAGCTCGCCAGGCGCAACTCCGAATTCTCTTCGAAAGGCCTTGCTGAATGCGGCTTCGGATTGGTAACCAGAGTTTCTTGCTAGTTCGAACATCGTTGCGACTTCACCGCTCCGCAGTCTTGCAGCAGCTCGTTGTAAACGCCACCAAGTCAAGTACTCAAGCGGTGGTCG
>CAYWNG010000720.1:0-3432 GCA_964458685.1 uncultured Pirellulaceae bacterium | reverse complement strand
GAATCTTTTTGGAATTGCGTGACTTCTTAGCCATGTAGTATCAGTCGCTAAATTGGCTAGAGAGGCTTAGTGTCAGTCTCGGCGATCGGCTTAACGGGAGTTTCCGTAACGGGAGCTTCAATGGTGTGATCCTTGGCAAGTCCGTGAACTGACGGTCCGATCAACTGCTCGATCTCCAGCTCGGTCAGTTCTTCTCGCTCTAGCAAGGCTCGTGTGACTGCTTCCAAGTCTTTTCGATGCTCGCTGAGCAACTCGGTAGCGCTAGTACTCGCCGAATGCAGGACTCGCGCGACTTCGCCGTCGATCAATTCAGCGGTATGTTCGCTGAACTTGCGTTGTTGGTGCATCTCTCGACCCAGGAACGGATCATCTTCCGAAGTCTTGTAGCTGACGGGACCAATCTTAGGGCTCATCCCCCAGTGGGTTACCATGCGTCGAGCTATTTCGGTGGCGCGTTCCAGATCGTTTTCGGCACCAACAGTAGCTTCTTGATAAATCAACTTTTCAGCTTCTCTACCAGCCATAAAGACAACCAACTGATCTTGAAGTTCGTGCTGGCTCGCACTAACTCGATCTTCTGTGGGCACAATTTGAGTCACGCCCAACGCGCGACCACGAGGAATGATCGTAACTTTATGGACGCGGTTCGCGCCCTTGAGGAACCACGCCGCTAGAGTGTGGCCAGCTTCGTGATAGGCGGTCTTTTCCTTTTCTTTGTCGCTGAGCACTTCTTCGCGTTTAGCACCCATAAGCACCTTATCGCGAGCGTAGTCAAAATCGGCGCTGCCAACGCGAGTCTTATTGTTACGAGCAGCCCACAGCGCTGCCTCGTTGACCAAGTTTCGAATGTCCGCACCTGTCAGTCCGATGGTTACAGCGGCAAGACGCTCGAGATCGACATCATTATCGAGCGGAACGTCGCGAGTGTGAACCTTAAACATTTCCAGTCGACCCTTCTGAGTCGGACGTCCCACAGTGATGTGGCGATCGAATCGACCAGGACGCAGGAGTGCTGGGTCGAGCACATCGGGGCGGTTCGTTGCCGCCATCACGATTACAGAATCGTTTCCAGCAAAGCCATCCATCTCACTGAGGATTTGATTGAGCGTTTGCTCTCGTTCGTCATGCCCGCCACCTAGACCGGCACCGCGCTGTCGTCCCACGGCGTCGATTTCATCAACGAAGATAATCGCCGGCGAGTGCTCTTTGGCTTGTTGGAATAGATCGCGAACTCGGCTAGCTCCAACACCAACGAACATCTGAATGAACTCGCTACCGTTGACTGAATAGAAAGGTACGCCAGCTTCACCAGCAACGGCTCGAGCCAGCAATGTCTTTCCTGTACCAGGAGGCCCGTTAAGCAACACGCCTTTGGGAATGCGGCCGCCCAACTTCTGAAACTTCTCTGGGCTCTTTAGGAACTCGACCAACTCTTGCAGATCGGCTTTCACGCCTTCCAAGCCTGCAACATCATTGAACGTAGTCTGTTGGTCGCTTGCCTCGTATCGCTTGGCAGTGGAACGTGAGAAGCCCGAGAAGAATCCTCCGCCCATCATTTGATTCTGCGTGCGGCGGAACATCATCCACAGGAAGACCAACACGGCCAACGGAACCAGCATGGCTAACGTCACAAAGATATAGCCAAAGGTGTCGGCGTCTTGGAACGTAGCCTCGATGGGCTTGGAGTCATCCTTATCGTTCTTGAGAGCTTCGAGCCGCATTGTTTCGACCTTGTTGCGAAGCCACTCATGCGAATCATTGGGAAGCGTAGTAACAAACTGCTTCTTGTACTTTGTTCCAACTGGATCAGTCTTCGTGATCGCGTCACCGTTCGCATCGTACTCGACCGGCTTCTCCGGAGCGACTTTAAATGCGCCTGTGACGGTGCTGCCAGTAACATTCAAGACTTGAATGTTGCCTTGCTCAAGTTGATCCACAAAAAATGTGAACTTGATGCGATCGGCGGTGGAAGGCCACAGCGACTTTAGAACGATGAAGATAATCGCCAGCAACAACAGTATCGGAATAATCTGACTGCGTCGCGGAGAGTTCTCGTCGTTTCGTTGATTGCCAGCTGGCGGTCGCTGGTTATCCATTCGTGGACCTTTATCTAGGTGTGCAGGTGTCTAGGTGTACGGGTTACAAAGCGAGCCACCCGGATGGCCATAGCTCAACCGAGGGGTGTTAGATTGTATCAAGTTGCCAAAGCTTAAGCAGTGGGCGGAACAAATCATTTTACGCGACTATGCCTATGGGTGTGCAGTCCAAGTAGGCTGCCTAAGCCCAGTTTTCGCCAGCATTGCGGATTTGTCAGCGGTGGGGCCCGGTGTCTTCGACACCGGAAGAGGTTGTGTCACAACCCGCTGCGTTAGCGAGGGACTGACTAATTACAACCCGCTGCGTTAGCGAGGGACTTCTTGGGTTCGTCTGGAAAACCTAGCAATGCCGGTCGCTCGCTTACGCTTCGGGTTGTGATCGAGCAAAACATCGCAACTTCAAAGCTAACGCTTCGGGTTGTGATCGAGCCAAACAACGCAACTTCAAAACTAACGCTTCGAGTTGGGATTAAGCAACAACAGACCACGAGCCTCGCGTTCCTTACTGGGTTTGCTCGACCAAGTTAACCGTCGGCTCCCTTCGAACTAATTGAAGAATGTAGATGCCTACGCGGTCTTCCGCGGCAAGCTGGAGAGGATTGCTGGAATGTCGTAAACGCAGTTTGGGATGTTTAGGGTACGCGAGCGTAATGCATGCTAGTTAGTGACACCCCAAAGTCCTCTGCAAAGTCCCCCGCAGTTGCCGCTGCGAGTGTTTTCTTTCAATCTTCTTTATTAAGTTTTTGTGTGCAAGTCGGTTGGTTGGGCTTGCTTTTTATTTTCACCTCTGCCCTTGTCGAGGCCCTAGGATAGGGGCAGATGAAAATCAGTGAGTACTGATTTCGGTGACTGACCAACGTCACCTCACGAAACAAACAGGATAGGAAGAGAATAATGTCGAAGTTCGTTTTCGCATGGGCTGCAATCGGCCTACTAGTTGTGGGATCGTCACAACTGAATGCACAACAGTGCAAGGGTACTGCAGTTAAAGGTACTGTCGTACATCAAGCAGCAACTTGCCAAACTACTGGCACAGTAGTACACGTTAGCACAACTGTACAAACCGAGTCCAAGACTATTGTTGACATCGCCGTTGGCAATCCAGACTTCAGCACGCTTGTCGCGGCTGTTAAGGCTGCTGGTCTGGCAGAAACACTGTCTGGCAAGGGGCCATTCACTGTCTTCGCTCCAACCAACGCTGCCTTTGCTAAGCTTCCTAAGGAAACTTTAGCATCGTTGCTTAAGCCAGAAAACAAAGACAAGCTTGCAGCCATCCTTACCTACCACGTTGTTCCTGGCAAGGTAATGGCATCGGACGTTGTTAAGGTTACTGAAG
>CAYWNG010000719.1:0-3437 GCA_964458685.1 uncultured Pirellulaceae bacterium | reverse complement strand
TCCGGTGTGAATTTAGGTGAAGTCGCTTTCACAACTCTGCGTACTCGCTCACACTTTTTCGCAACTTCTTCAAGCATTACCTCCGAATTGCGTAAATACTCTGGAATATCTTCAACTTTAACGCCAATTCTTTGCAGTGCCAATTTTGCGTCATGCCATGAGCTTAATGATACAACCTCAATGTCGCCATCGACAGGCATGACCTCGACATACGGTGCACCACTGAATCCAATGTGGGATTCATGGCGAAACTCTCTTGAATGAAATAGTGATCCGGCCATTTTGCGTTGTAACTTCGACGACTCGATTTGGATAAAGCTTCTTGAGTAGGTATTGGACGAGTATTGGACGATCCGAAGTTTATCCAACTGACCCTGTGGTAAATGCTAGTCCCTAATTGTATCTGCGAGATTCAGACAGAGCGACCATCTCATTCTTGGCCACGCCCTCCGAAGACTCAGGGACGTGGAAAGATTGACAGGTCGACTTTTGATGATTTGTGCAGCCAATTGCCCTCGGAGTCGAGCAGTGCATTGAAGAAGTTGTTTGCAGACGTGTGGGAGATTCCAATGGATCTTAATGTGCATTGGAATGCTGAATGGTGATTCCACAGTTATCAATCCTCGGCATAAAGTGGAGTTGAAGAACCCGTCGGAGACGGGAGCAACTTTATAGTCGCTCCTGTCTCCGACGGGATTCTTTCTTGCTGTAAGCCACCCTGTGGCGAGGTCTCTAACGCTATTCCAAAGGCCACCCCTTTTTGATGTTCATGCCCAGTTCACACCTAGCCACTCGCTTCGAAGACTCAGGGACGTGTCACTCGTGTCACCCGTGCCACTCGTGTCACCTGGCCAGAAAGCGGTGGACTCGTTTCCCATCGGCTCGTTCCAGTGGTGGTGTCAGTTCAAGAACATCAGGTAGTAGAACGACGCCAGTTTGCTTGGTGTTGAAGAATCCCGTCGGAGACAGGAGCGACTATAAAGTCGGTGCTGCAAGCAAGTCTCGTAGATGGTAGGATATCGCGTGCGTTGGGCAATCGTCAGGCATTGTCCCGCAGTTGTTCTGTTTGACAAACTACCCACCGCAATGTTAAGCATCTGTGTTATTTGACTTGCAATATTGAGCTGTAGAAATGAAATATCGACGATCGAGCTTGCACGTTGGACTTTGCCTTCCACACCAACTTAGGATGTTCACATGGACCGTCGCCGCGGCAATTTTGCTGCTGCAATGCAACTCAGTTCCTGCGCAAGATGCACCGCTTCCTACTCCCGTTGATCTAACGACGGTCAACTACCAGCCCGTTGAATTCGGTTACAAGGAACTGTTCAACGGCAAAGACTTGAGCGGCTGGGTTGATGTGAATACCAGCCCTGAGACGTGGAGCGTCAAAGATGAGTTGCTGGTCTGCACGGGATTGCCAATCGGTGTCATGCGTTCCGAAAAGCAATACGAGAATTTTCTCTTGCACATCGAATGGCGTCACATGAAGGCCGGCGGTAACTCGGGGGTCTTTATTTGGAGCGAAGGAAAGCCAGCCGGCAAAGGTCGCTTGCCCAAGGGGATGGAAGTGCAAATGTTGGAGCTGGATTGGCCCAACATCAATCGCGAGAAAGATGGCACTCCGCGTCACATCGGTTACGTCTCGGGCGAACTGTTTGGCGCCAATGGTCTCACTGCTGTTCCTGAAAATCGTCGAGGCGATCGCAGTATGTCGACTGAACTTCGCTGCAAAGGCAAGGGCGAGTGGAATACGTACGACGTAGTTGCCGTCGATGGATGTGTGAAGCTGTCGATCAATGGCAAGTTTGTTAATGGAATTCGCGATTCCAGCGTTCGCAAAGGCTATCTATGCCTAGAGTCCGAGGGATCTGAGATTCACTTTCGCAATATTCGCATCATGGAATTGCCGAGTAGTGGTGTGACTGAGCAGCAAACTGCCGAGCTGGTGGTCGAGGCGGCGCGTTAGCCATCGATCTTCATGAACTCAACATCCAATCCCGTGAATGAATCGCCCCAGAGCGCGTACATTCACGTGCCTTTCTGTAAGCATCGCTGCGGTTACTGCAATTTTACATTGGTCGCTGGTCGCGATGACTTGGTCGATGCGTACCTTCGCTGCTTAGAAGTTGAGTTACGGAATCAACTGGCTCAGCCTCGACTGGTCGACACGATCTTCTTGGGCGGCGGTACACCTACGCATCTTTCAGACAAGCATTTAGCAACACTGCTGGAATTGATTCAGCATTGGTTGCCGCTTTCCGAGAGTGGCGAGTACTCGTGCGAAGCCAACCCACTGGATTGCACTCATGGTAAGCTCGGCTTGCTGCGTGACCACGGCGTCAATCGCATTAGCCTTGGCGGACAATCGTTCAACGATGTAAAACTACGTTTATTAGAACGCGACCACACGGGCAGCCAACTGCGAGCCTTAGTCAAGAAGTCTGCGGAACTGTTTGATAACGTCTCGCTGGATCTGATTTTTGCCGCTCCCGGTGAAACGATCGAGCAGTGGCAGCAAGACATACAGTCGGCGCTGGACCTGCCGCTAAAGCATTTGTCGACCTACGGGTTAACGATCGAACCTGGCGCGAATTTTTGGGGCCGCATGTTGCGCGGTGACATTGCAGAGTTGGATGCAGATCTTCAGTTAGAAATGTACAACTACACCATCGATACACTCACTGCTGCGGGCTGGCAACATTATGAGGTCTCGAACTTCAGCTTGCCCGGTGCGGCTTGTCGACACAACACGGCTTATTGGAATGGCCAGTGCTGGTGGGCGTTTGGGCCAGGAGCATCCAGCTTTTTGCCGACGGTGGATGAGCGACAACCTTCTTTGACCGATGTAACAGACAAGCTCGATTCAAAAAGTCCAACGTGGACTCGCGCGACTAACCATCGCAGTACGACTCAGTACATCCGTTTGATTCAATCTGGAAAGAGTCCCGTACACGAGCGAGACGAATTAGATCTCGAGCAATGGATTCGCGAACGTTTAGTCTTTGGGCTGCGTCAAATGGCTGGCGTCGACATGGTCGAGCTATCGAATAGTTGGCCAGGCAAGTTGGACGAACTATTCGAGCCATACCTCACACGCTATCAAGAGCATGGATGGCTAGAAGTTTCGGAAGGCCGTTTGCGACTGACGCGACAAGGCCTTGTCATCAGCGACAGCCTCTGGCCGGACCTTTTGGTGAGTACGGCAGTTGGATAGTCCAAGAGGCTGATGGGAACCTAGCCGCCACGCGTTAGAGAGCGTCCCGCTTAGAATGCAGGTGGCCCTTATGAACTAGCCGCAACGCGTTAGCGTCCGGTTTTGCCTGCATTCAAAAGCCGTTATTCCGCAGTTTTCGATCAGGCTAAATCTTGTTTTCGTCAACGACTGACTTCAATTCCAAAGGAACCGGAGCCTAACGGCTGGCGGCTAGTATTTC
>CAYWNG010000718.1:0-3443 GCA_964458685.1 uncultured Pirellulaceae bacterium | reverse complement strand
GACGATCGATTCGAGCTGAATGTCGCAAGTGCCACGACACTCGGCCAATAACCGAAACTCGCCGTCTTGAACTACAAAGCGATAGAGTTCGATGGGGATTCGATCACCAGGCTTGCCATGCACTAGTTGCCCCATGCTGGTCCATGCTTGATTATCGTAGACCAATAGGCCTGAAGCAGGATCGCTTCCACAATTGCGCACATGAGCAACGGCCGAGACGCGGACCAATTGACCTTTGCGAACGGCTGCCCCTGCACTTCGCACGCGCAACGAAGCACCTTCATATCCGCCTGGAATTGGTTCAAAGGTTTGGCTCGAAGACGATTGATTCTTGGGATAAGCTGCCAAGCGAAGGCTGGATTCAACCTTCTTCGATGCGGGTAGAAGTTCGACGCGCAGATCAACTTGATCTTCCAAGCGGCGTTGCTGAGTCCATCCGCTTTGGATCATTTGATCTAAATTCGAAAACTGACTTCCGGGCAATTCCAGCGGTTGCCAATTGCTTCGCTCACAGGCATTGGCAAGCAACCAGTGATACTTGATCGTACCTGGAGTCAGAACCATGGGGCTCGCTTGTGGCGTCGCTAAGTTGCCAATGGCGACTTGGAACGACTCGTGTAGGATCGCTTGAGTTTGATCGATCATTTCCAAAGCGATTCGCGAGGCGGATTGAGGTTGTCCAGCTTGTATCGCTTGATAGCCTCGCTCAATCTGTCGTTGAACGCTCATCAATCTTTGTTGTTGGAGTGCTCGAACGTTCTGATTGTCGGTGGTTGTAAGTGGTTGGTTGATTCGATAGCGAGCTTCGACCAGTTCCGTTGCTTGCGTAACACAAAAGTTGGCAATCTCCAATTGATCCGAAGCGTTTTCCTGGCCGTGTCGGTTGAGTCGTTGTTGCAAGTATTGAATCACTTGCGTGTTACCTGTTACAACGAAGATCTCGATGGCATTTGGGTTGTTGACTTGCCAAGACTGCGATCCCGGCTTTCGATCGACTCGCATCAATTCGGGTCGCCCTTCCGTCAGTCGCAGGACATCGTGCGGATCGGATCGACCATCTTGTGTGACGCTTAGCGGGCTATTCTGCGTACCGGGCAAGCACAATTGAGAATAAGGATTGTTGTTTTGAACGATGATCAGATCCGCATCGCGAATGCGCCAACTTGCGGCGGCGAAATCGTTGCGATTCAATTGCGGTGGAGCAACCTGTTGACCAAAGCTGATCCAGGGGCTCCACAATCTTAAGTCGCTATTGGTCCAGCGTATGGCAGCTTGGACAGCTCCGTCTGTAGTGTCGCCATTCGATGCGGCTTGACTGGTGATCGGATCTAGCAAGGGAGACTGTGTTCGGTAGACGATGCCTTTCGCGCCTGCCATGACAGCCCCCACGACCTCGTGTCGAAGGCCTAGAGGATTGGCGGGGAGGCTTGTCGGTGAAACTCCTTCAAGTCGTTCTTTAGCCGTGCGGTATTGATCGGCCAGCGCTGGATTTGAACCTACATAAACGGAAGCCCACCCTTCACCTCGATGCTTGGCGGTTTCTAAGTTCTTATTCAACCACGCTCGTTTCGAAGCAGTGCTGCCAGCAGAAATTGGATCGGGTGCGGGCACGATGATCTCGTTGGCAATTCTACCGAAGAGCCAAAACTGCTCTAAGGCTTCGCCGACTAGCGGACGCTTCATCGCTTGTGGCAATCGATCGGCATGTGCTGCTTGTTGACGAGCAAGTTCGGCTTGATCGCGATTCATGGCTGTACCGATCAGCCAACCTTTAACCGCTACAAGTTTCTTCTCATCGAACTCGACCAAGTGCTCTGGAGGCGGGCTGATGATCGCCATCCCTGCATCGTAGGCTTGGTCCAGTTGTTTTGGAGAGGGAAGATTGCTTAACAGCATGCCATTGAATCCAAGTGATCGCATCCACGCGGGTTGCTCACCGCGATTGTCGACCCAGATTGGCATTTGATTGGAGATGTTGAATTGAACGTGATTGTCATCGCGCCACACCCACTTGTCCCGCCAGTTAGGCGAAAGCGGAATGCCGATCGACGCCAGAGGAGTCATACTGCTGAAGTCCAAATCGTCGATTTGAAGTCGTGTCTGACCAGGTCCGACATAGGCGTTGATGACCAGTGCATCGATGAAGGGCTTATCGAGATTCAGATTGGCATCAAACTGACTGCGAATGCCCGCGATCTCTTGCTGTAGCCGATCAGCGATGTTGCGAACTTGAAGGCGTTGCCATTGCCCCGACTGCGCGTAGATGTCGCCCCAGATAATTGTCGTTAAGCGGCTGTGACTGACGGGATGAAGTGCGTTGGGGAATACGACTCGAACACCCAGTCTTGGCTGAGCGCTTGCGCAGCGATACCAAACGGACGGCTGGAATTCGTTCAATACCGCGCAGGGCTCGATGGGGTAGGCCAAGTAAGCGAACTCACCCGAAGTGCACGAAAAGTCCATGAGCTCTGAAGTTCGACCACCGTGAGGCATGATGACGCCTATTTCGTGGCCAAGCACCTGTGCGGAACAATCGCTTTCCACCAATTGCCAGCGCGGCAAGCCACCCTCGAACGAGTCTAGACGTTGAGCCGCGGCTGGATTTGCGAAGAAAACGCAAAGCAGTACTGTTAGGGAACAAGCTTGGAAACGAAATAAGGGACCGAACATGGCATCCTTTGCTGCCCAATGGCTCCATTACCAATTGCCCAACTCGAAAAACCGGCCAAGACCTTGAAAAATGTTGCAAAACGGCATCAAAAGGCTAAACCGTGTGGCAATTGGCGCAAGTCCAGCTTTTACAGGAACTTACGGCATTCTGCCAGATCAAAGGGTGTTGCGATTATGCAACGCAGGCAAGAGCTGGCGAAAATCCCGATTTTCCTAAGTCCTTGAAAATCGGGCACTTACGGAATACTATGGAATTCGATCCTGAAATTGGCACTGCTGCTGCTTTAATGAACACGCATTAGCCAATCGCAGCTAACACCGCAAGTTGCGAAACTTAGAAAACCAAACCGGAGGCATATTATGAGTTCAGCAGAAGTACACAGCGCTACCGACGAGAAGAATGATGGTATCCCAGCTGACTTGCTCGAGCTGACTCAAGCCATCGAACAACTGCCAGTTGAACAACGCATTCGCTTACTACCATCGCTTCGACGCGTTACTGAAAGCAGCGTACGACGACGTCGCATTTTGACTCTGGTTCAAGAAGCTCTGGGACAACTACGATTGGACATGAAGTACCTCGTATTTGACTTGGAAGCGACTCGCCGCGAACGCGACGAATATCTACAAAAGCTCAATGACATGGGTGCAGGTGAATAACTGCTCGAGTAAAACAGCAACTCATCCCAATTCGAATCTGTAAGCGTCGCCACCGCAAGCAGGTCCGCAAGTGAAGGCCCAAAAGCAACAGGTAGGAATGGTGACTCTCCACA
>CAYWNG010000717.1:0-3443 GCA_964458685.1 uncultured Pirellulaceae bacterium | reverse complement strand
GATTATCGCTAGCCGAATCACGACTAGAGGAACGAAACTCACGCCCTAGCCAACCACCTACCCGACCGGCAAACGAAGTAAGACAGCCAGTAGTCGCACGGAGCGACGCTCCGACAACAGTTCGAGTAGCGATCGTCGTCTCTAACATTGTGTTCCTCGGTTTCGCAGCAACTTGTATTGTCCGCTACGTCGGAGGCTTGGCATTGACTAACGAGTTGTTGTTCGAGCTGGTATTAGGTTTTGCCATAATTCGATCGATCGAAAGTTTGATCCGGGCGATGCTAGCTGATTAGGACTCCGAAAAAAGTCAGATCGTGTTTGGCCTATGGATCAGCTAGGTATAGCTCAATACACCGACGACTTGCTGGTGCTGGAAACGGGTTGGTGGAACGTTGATTGAAAAATTTCCCTGAGTGAAAGCCAGCGAAACCTGTGTTAGTCGACAACTGGATGGACAAATCATTGTTGGCGGCGAAAAAATAAGCAAATGCTTAACTAGAAATAACGAATCTAGATGACTAGCATTTTTTCAACCTACTCAACCGGTGAGAATCGGGTTACGGCTTCGATACTTGCGGTTTTGAAGTCTCTCACGTTGTCGAGAATTGAGCGGCTGCTGGGGGCGATGCTGGAGCAGTCGGAGCTGGAGCTTGTCAGATTTCAGAATCAGCCGTCGCGCGGTGCGTCGGGTGTGCCGGATGCGCTGATCCAATCTAGCTTTAGACTATTGATTGAAACGAAGACTGCTCGCGGTACGGTCAACAAGCCTCAACTCGAGCGGCATCTGGCGCGGTTGGATGACGCCACCGAGCAGACTCAAGTTCTTTTGGTCTTAACTCCAGACGGTGATCGTCCGCCAATATTGGATAAGGTGGACGACAAGCGTTTAGCATGGGCCTCCTTCGCGACTTTAGATCAGGCGATTGACGAGTTGCTCGGCGATCCTCACGAGGTGGTGTCCGAACGAGAGGCGTTCTTGCTTCGAGAGCTTCAAGCGATGTTTGAAGCAGAAGGGTTGCTCGCCAATCCAGATGATGTCGTGATCGTCGCGGCTAGAAACGCTTGGCCAGAATACAACAAGTACAGCGCGTACATTTGCCAACTCAATCGAGGCTTTCGACCGGTCAGCCGAATTGGATTTTATTCGCGCGGCGCGATCAATCCGCTCGTCCCAAAAATCCTTGACATCCAGGATGGAGTGCTTTTGCAAAAGGGAGCGTACAAAGGCAAATGGGGAAAGCTTGTAGATCAGCTTGTTGAAGACTTTCCGGGATTCGAAGGCCAGAACCGCAAGATCTTCATTCTGTCCGAGCCCGACTCGGAGGAGACCCTAAAGTTGCCAGCTCCAGTCCTTCACGATAAACCAGGCATAGGGCAAGCGTTCACCATGGGCCAACGCTACGTTTCCACGACGGCCCTTCTGCGAGCCAAGGTGACCTCAGATCTCGATTAAGGAGTTGGCGTAGAATGTAGATTAGTTCTAAGATTGATTATTCTACATCGCTACTAGCCTTAAAAACGATAGAGGGCTGCAATGAAAGATACGGCAAGCAATGCGAATGATGAGAAGAATGGGAGCAATGAACGTTATTCATCCCAGAAATCCCATTCCTCCCGCCCGGTAACGCCAAAAACGTCGCGGGCTAGAGACGATACTCGTGTGATTCCGCCGCGCGGCGACTACCAAACTCTGTTGAGCTACCAGAAGGCCGAAACTATTTATGACATCACCTTCCGGTTTGCCCACAAGTTTCTGTCAAAGGGCGATCGCACGATCGATCAGATGATTCAATCGGCGCGTTCAGGCAAGCAGAACATTCTGGAAGGGAGCAAAGCGGGAACGACCCCCAAAGAAACTGAGATCAAGCTCACCAACGTCGGCCGCGCCAGCCTGGAAGAGTTGCTCGCCGACTACCGCGACTATCTGCGAGTCCGCGACCTCAAGTTCTGGGACAAAGATTCCAAAGAAGCTAAGTTCGTTCGTGACCTCGGTCGCCAGACGCCGCAGTCGTTCGAACTGTATCGGGAGTTCGTTGAAACTCGTTCTGCTGAAGTCATTTGCAACATCGCGATTTGTTTGATTCATCAAACAAATTACCTCTTGGACCAGCAATTGAAGACACTTGAACAAGAATTCCTCGAACATGGTGGACTGCGTGAGCAAATGACGAATGCCCGCATAAAATACCGCAATCAGCAATACCCGAAGTAGTAAACTAAGCAGAGCAATCTGGGACGTCTTGTTTCTGTCGTGCCACTACATTACTCTGTTGGTTTTGGTTAAGGTCACGGCTTAGATATTCAACATCTAGGTAGCATCAAATCGATGGAGATAATCTCAATGAATCGCTTGCCACTTGCTCTACTCTTCGCGTTGGTTCCTGCGATTGCTTTGGCACAAAAGCCGCGATCACCGGAAGACGCGCAGCATTTAGCTCTTCTAGCGCGGCTTAGTGCAAAGCAGCAAGAACTTCAAAAAGAAGCCGAATGGAAAGGAGCAACGAAGATAACGCTTTTGAAGTCGCATTTGATTCCAGATTCACCCCCGAAAACACAGAGCAAAGAACCGAGCAAGCTGGAAACAGGATGGGAAGGCGAGCTCTCCTCGTGGGAATTCAAGGTGCTCAGCATTAGTAACGAAAACGAAATGCTGCTGAAGTGCGGCGACGATGTGCTTTGGCTTGTAGATTATCCAACCAAGAACTTCAAAATTGATCAAGCGGTTCGCGTGTTTGGTCCCGTGAAAGCAGGAAAAACAAAAAACTATGAAGTCACTGCCGGTAATAGTCGAATGGTTAGAGCGATAAGGCTAATGGATGGTGGCGCACTCACTAAATTCGAAAAACAGCTTGAAATAGATCGTATAGCCCGAGCTCGCTATATTGATGTTAGACTGGCGCTTCAGCTAGTCATTTGGGGTAAGGATATGCCATTGTTTCCCGAAGCTATGGAACCAGAACCTCTCGCTCGCTACAAAAACGAACTTGAGAGTGTGAAGCGGCTGATCGACGAAGCCAAAGTTAATAAGTCTCATCAAAACCCACTGGTTTACGATTCCGAGCAAAAACGCATCGAGTTTAACAGCGAGGATGCCCGCACCACAGCTCGAGATCATCTCAAATCTCTCTTTGCTGAGATCCCAAAGTAGCAGGCCATTCGAGCAGAGTTGTGACAAAAAAATTGCTCGTAGTATCGTAGTCCCCGCTCGTTGATCTCGTAAAAGTTGACTGCCAAATCTCGTCGTCGCGTGATCAACGTCTAGTTGATATGCTTCGATCTGGAATCCGTCGGGGAGTCGCGAAATCCAGGCATTTTGTGTGAGCGCTGGATTGCTTTCTGCGCGGACTCGACAGTACGTTACACGCCGATCAACCTGCCGTCTGGCGGTGTTTGTGGAAAGTGTACAGCGTGGAAGGATTCACTAAGTGGTCAAAAATAGCAAC
>CAYWNG010000716.1:0-3456 GCA_964458685.1 uncultured Pirellulaceae bacterium | reverse complement strand
GTAGATTAATTCTGGGAGGGCGAGGCTCCTGCCGAGCTTTTTACGGCCGCTATGCGACGTTCACAAGCATCTTGACCAGTGTGATTGCTTGTGGACGTAGGGCGGCGGAACAAGATGGCTTCGCAGGAGCGGCGCCCTCCCGTTTTCTCGCGACCTCAAACGAAACGATGGTTCAGTTGCTCACCCTACTCGGCATTGGTCTCTTGCGAAGGCTCGGCAATGTTAAGCGGCCCGAGAATGAATCGGTGCGTAAACAAGGCCAGCGCGGCCATAACACCGGCAGCGATGCACAAAGAACCGCCGACTTGAACCAACTTGGCAAGCCATCCCCAAGTCAACGCACCAAGTCCCATGCCTAACGAGAAGAACATCACAAAGGCTGACATGCCTCGAGCGCGAAACTTCTTAGGTAGATTCACCTGAGCGGTCGCGTTAAGCGTCGTCATGACAGTCATCCAAGCTGATCCAAACAGCACCAGGGCGACGGTTGCTACGGAACGCGAGTCGGTCAAGCCGATGATGACGAGCCAAGCGGCTAATCCGAATTGACTGCTGAGCACCAGAGTTTCGCTGGAAAACTTCTGTCGCAGCCATGGTAAGACGCCTGCTCCCACCACAGCTCCAACGCCCAGAGCGGCTAAGCACAATCCAAAACCCTTTTCGCGCAGTCCCAGCTTTTCTGTGGCGACCAAGGAGAGCAGACTCCATAACGAACTGGCTGTAAAGGCAAACAGGAGCACTCGGATCAGTGCGCTGCGAATGTGCACCGAGTTCTTGGCGATGAAGATGCCTTTCTTGAGCTCGACAAAAAACTCGACCTTCTTCTTGCGTTTCGGTTCGGCATCCAAGGCTGGCTTCCAAAACACCAGCACGCAAATTGTTCCCAAGAACGAGATGGCGTTAAACAAAAACGTAACGCCCACACCAAACTCGGCGATCGCCAGTCCAGCCAGCGCTGGTCCAACCGATCTGGCTAAATTGAACGAGACGCTACCGGCTTGAATAGCTGAAGCGATCATCGATTGCGGCACCAGCTCGGGCGTCATCGCTTGCCAAGCGGGTAGATTCAGCGTCGAAGCCAATCCCAAACAGGCGGTCAATAGCAGGAGCAATCCCGGCGTCATCCAACCCATGCCCGTGCAAACCCACATCAGCAGCGCGATGGTCAGCAGGAATGATTGCGTGCCCATCAACCAGTGGCGACGATCAAAATGATCAGCCCAAACGCCAGCAGCTAAGACAAACGCGAACATCGGCAGGGCCATCGCGACTCGAACTGCCGAGACCATTTCGGGACTGGGCTGTAGGTCGGTCATCAACCAAACCGCGCCGGTCTCATGCATCCACGTGCCGATGTTCGAGAATAGTCCGGCTAGCCAGAAGCTGCGGTAGATCGGAATGGCAAGGGGTGCTAAGGGGCTGATGCTGGCGGGCTTGGTATCCTTGGGATTGGATTCCTTGGGCGTGTCTGAGTCCATTCTTGTGCTTTCACAACTCCTACGATTGGTCGAACGAGCGACCATTCTAGAGCAAAAGGCTGAAACCGGCAGACCCAGGCGGCTGATCTGCGAGCGAAGAAAGGCAAGAAAGGCCTGCTTTCGCCTACCCCATCTACGAACATCCGCGTATAAAGTTGGCTGCAAAATCGCGACCGTTCTCGTTCTGCTTTTCGTGCAGTTGCCGCGAACTCCGCGCCACACTTTTTGATCATTACAGTCACCATGCCGCGTTACAATCCAGCCGAAATCGAACCCAAATGGCAGAGCTTTTGGGAAAACAACAAGACTTTCAAAACACCCGAGATGCCCCAGGGTGAAAAGCTCTACGTGCTGGATATGTTCCCCTATCCCAGCGGTTCTGGGCTTCACGTCGGCCACCCCGAAGGCTACACAGCAACCGACATCGTCTGTCGCTACGCGCGGATGCGCGGCAAGTCAGTCTTGCACCCCATGGGCTTTGATGCGTTTGGGCTTCCCGCTGAAGAGCATGCGATCAAGACTAACACGCCGCCGCGAGTCTCGACTGAAAAGAACATCGCCGAGTTCACGCGTCAATTGAAGATGCTGGGCTTCAGCTACGACTGGGATCGCGTTTTGGCGACGACGGACGTTGAGTACTTCCGATGGACTCAGTGGATTTTCTTGGTCCTGTTCGATACTTGGTTTGATAAGGACCAGCAAAAAGGTCGCCCCATCGCCGAGTTGCCTATTCCCGCTGAGGTAACGGCTCAAGGCGAAGCGGCGGTGAGCAAGTATCGCGACACGTTTCGACTCGCCTATCAAGACGACGCCTTGGTCAATTGGTGTCCAGCTTTGGGAACAGTGCTGGCCAACGAAGAGGTGATCGATGGCAAGAGCGAACGAGGCAGTCATCCAGTGCAACGCATTCCGCTGCGTCAATGGATGCTCAGAATCACTTCGTATGCCGAGCGATTGTTGTCGGACTTGGACACGCTGAATTGGTCGACTGGAATCAAAAAGCTCCAAAGCGATTGGATCGGTCGCAGCACGGGAGCTGAAGTCGACTTCTTCTTGGGAAGTGCGACCGAATTTGCCAAATGGAAAAGTGGTCGAGCGAGTTCAGGCTTTCCAACCACGCCCGGCGCAGACTGCTTGAGAATCTATACAACGCGACCAGACACGCTGTTCGGTGCGACCTACATGGTGATAGCTCCCGAACATCCGTTGGTGGGTGCCCTGACGACTTCCGAACAATCGGCCACAGTTCAGCAGTATTGCCAAGCCGCATCGTTCAAGAGCGATCGCGAGCGCACGGAAAGCGATACGAAAAAGAAGACGGGTGTCTTTACGGGGTCTTACGCGATCAATCCAGTCAGCGGCCAACCCATTCCGGTTTGGATCGCCGATTATGTTTTGGCCAGTTACGGTACCGGCGCGATCATGGCTGTACCCGCTCATGATGAACGCGATTACGAATTCGCTAAGACATTTGCGTTGCCTATCATTGCCGTAGTTCGACCAGCGGCTACCGACGGTGTTGATATGGCGGCAGTTGAATCTGGCGAAGCGTGCTTTGCGGGCTTAGGCATTGCGATGAACTCGGGCGGTTACGATGGACTGACTACCGAAGATCTCAAGTCAAAGATCACCGGCGATCTACAAGCGGGAGGCATGGGACGCGAAGCGGTGAATTACAAGCTTCGCGATTGGTTGTTCAGTCGTCAGCGATTTTGGGGCGAGCCCTTCCCGATCCTTCACGAACTGGATTCGTCTGGGCAACCCACCGGCGTGATCCGAGCGGTCCGGCCTGAAGACTTGCCAGTCGACCTGCCTCACCTGGACGATTACAAGCCACACGGAAAGCCCGAGCCACCGTTGGGCAAGTCGCCCGAAAGTTGGCTGTACGTGACCATCGATGGCAAGCGTTATCGACGCGAGACCAACACGATGCCCCAATGGGCCGGTTCGTGCTGGTACTACTTGCGATTTATCGACC
>CAYWNG010000715.1:0-3459 GCA_964458685.1 uncultured Pirellulaceae bacterium | reverse complement strand
GGATAAGCTCTCGGCGTTTGCCAATGCAAAGTTGCGATCTGCCGAGTCGCTGCACAGATCGTTCGGTTTGGATGCCAAGAAGGGCTCCGATCCGCTCACCATTATCTTCACGTCGGGATCGACTGGATTTCCCAAGGGTGTCGTGCTGACTAGCGATAACATCCTGTCGAACATCAAGGGCATCGGCAACGCGATCAACTTGGAAGACCGAGACACGATACTTGGTATCTTGCCTTTCTTTCACTCCTTTGGCTACACAGTCACGCTTTGGGCGCCTTTGTGCTTGAAATGCTCGAGCGTCTATCACTTCAGTCCATTGGAAGCTCGACCTATCGGTAAACTGGCTGAAGACTACAAGACCACGGTTCTGCTTGCGACGCCAACGTTTCTTCGCTCGTACATTCGACGTATTGAACCCGAGCAGTTTAAGACGCTTGAGATCATCGTTGTCGGCGCCGAAAAGATGCCGATCGATGTTGCAGAAGATTTTGAAAGTCGTTTTGGCGTGCGACCTGTTGAAGGTTATGGAACCACTGAACTCAGTCCGGTTGTCAGCGTAAACATTCCACTAAAGCGCGCGATGAACCCTGGAACTTGGTTGCGTGAGGGATCTGTGGGAAGGCCCATGGAGCGGATTGAAGCTCGCGTAGTCTCGTTGGACGACGACACGCCGCTAAAGACCGGCGAGTCAGGGTTGTTGGAGATTCGCGGCCCGAACGTGATGCAAGGGTACCTCGACCGTCCTGACTTGACTTCTGAAGTGATGCACGACGGTTGGTATCGCACTGGTGATGTTGCGAAGATTGACCAGGAGGGTTTCATCCACATTACTGGGCGCTTGAGCCGCTTTTCCAAGATCGCTGGAGAGATGGTGCCGCACATCTTGATCGAACAGGCGTTGAGCGAAATTGTTGGATTGGACGACGATGGCTTGCAGCGAGTTGCAGTGTCATCCGTGCCTGATCCAAAGCGAGGCGAACGACTGGTGGTTCTTCACAAGCCAGGACTCGCATTGAAGCCAAGCGAGATTCTTCGCAAACTGTCTGAACGAGGCTTGCCGAATTTGTACCTGCCTACTGAAGACAGCTTTGCAGAAGTCGCGGCCATTCCGATGTTGGGCAGTGGCAAGCTGGATCTTAAGGGCCTGCAGCAGTCAGCGAAACAAATTTTTGCGGGCAGTTAGGTCGCTTGTGGATCAACCGCCGCGAGGTCCGTTGGCTGCCTTGAGCTGTAAGGGACGAGCGTTCGCCCGTCAAAAAGCTTAAAGTCCAACATCGATCCATCGCACAATCCACGACTTTCATATCCAAGAATATTGCCTGCAACTAATTGGGAATTAGAATTGATATAGTCGCGTTGGGTCTGATTTGGTAAGGTCCAACGCACCAGTGGTCAGGTGCCGCTGGGAAATCTTTGACGTAAGTATGGGCTTCAAGTTCATAGCGCGTTCTTGGCAGTCCGTACAGTGGTCGTAGACCATCAAGGTTCGGAGTGTAGGAGTGCTGTCATGAGCATCGAACATTCTAGTCGCGTTCTCGAGCGATTCTTTACTGGCATTAGCGAGTTTGTCTTTCACACGCGACTAGGCGTTGTGGACACCCAGTTAGTTGATTACGTTAGCGAGCTTTTGGTGCGGTTCACCCGTGCAGAATCCGCGCAACGTGTTCGAGCTCCCAACGGGCGACCGGCAACACAGATCGCCACCATGCTCAACGAAGCTGATCACCGATTGGGCGAAGCCAAGCGTGAAGTCCACCAACACATCGGCGACTACACTTTGTTCTGGTCGGGACTTTATCCCGAATCGTTGCGCACCGAAGCTGAGGAGAAGGACCAGTTCGTAACCTACTGTGCTCACGGCAAGCGTTCCTACCGCATCGCTGCCACGATTGAAGGCAAGCCAAGCGGCGCCCCCAGCGATTTGCTGGTGCGGCTGAGCGAACAGTTTGAGCTGTGCGCCTATGGCTTGCGAGAAATTCGGCGCGAATGGGAACGTCGCGATCAAGACGGCGATAGCTCCAATTCGCCACTGTTGATTTAGAGTGTCGTTGAAGTTGCCCAGTGCCGATAACTCGGCTTGGCATTTTGACGTAGTCGTTTTGGTATCCCACAAATCGACATCGAAAAAGAAATGTCTTCAAAAGTCAGCCTGGATTCCGCTTCGGGCGATTATCAGGGGCCCAATCCATATCGGTCATCTCAACCAGTGGTCTTACCAAGTAGCTTGGGAGGTTAAGCTTTCGGTACTCATCCTCAACGGCCGGACCTGAGATTCGCCAAGTTGCGTAATCAGCGTCCCACGGAAGTTCACGATTGAAGTCGAACAAAGAGAGTAGTTCGGGTGAGTAGACACGAATAAGTTCAAACAAGCCAAGTGCAAACGGTTCAATGATGGCGTCTTCAGCGGTATCAAACATATACGACTTGTGTTTCTTGAACATCACCTCAAAACCAGCCTGGACCTCCTCTGGCGAATTCGCTTGAACACCAAGCAGTACTGACTTAACTGCGCCAACGTAGGGATAACACTTGCGCTTTCTGAGTAACTTAGCAGCGTTTTCGAGATTCTCGCGATCGAGGTTTCGTAATGCAATCACCGCAATTGTGATAGCTTCATAGACGAGATTGTTCGACTCCTCGAATCGCGTCTCCCACAAGTCGCAGAGCCTATCAAAGCACAGATTGTCGTTGCACGCTACGGCCCCCAGAAGTGGTCGCCACAATTCGTCGCGATTGTACTTCCAATTGATCTTGGCATCTAACCACTCCTGTCGGCACGCCACGGACAGCAAAAACGCATACTCCATGGGTGAATTCCGCTTGAGCCGTCGAAAAGAAGCCAGAGCGTTGAATCCACCAAGTTCAAGAAGCTTCACTCTGAAAACAATCCATTGATCTTCAGTCAGATGGCGGTAAAAGCCTTCTCGCATTTGTTCAAGAAGCCGATACGGATCGTCCCTGACCTTCGTTGATCTACGCACAAGTGCAAGAAGCAATTCCTCGAAGGAGTACTGAGTCTCAATTCCATAATCAATTTCAATCTTGCGCAGATAGCGACGAATTTTTGCTGGAATTTCCAAGGTATTTCCAAGTTCAGTTAGTGAAGAAGACGGCCAGATTGTTGTAGAGCCGCCTCTTCGTTCTAGCGGCTCTATGGGCGAACCTAGCTTTGTTTTTTGGGGAAAAGTGCAATCAGGTAGTAACATCCTAAATCGATCAAAAAACGTTTCAGTGAGTGATCGAGTGAGAGTGTATGAAGTCCTTCTTCTTCGAAATCGACTTGAATGGAAGTACAGTATCGCTCTTGTTCTACACTGGTGATTGTCCCCAACCCGAAATAACGACTATGAATCCGATCCCCTTTCTTCAAACGCTTGATCCGTCGCGGACGAAACGGATTGTCTGCAAAAGCAATGTCTGGATAGAGATCGTCCAATTTCGTGTAGGCAGTTCCGGTTA
>CAYWNG010000714.1:0-3462 GCA_964458685.1 uncultured Pirellulaceae bacterium | reverse complement strand
GGTCACCGAGCAGATCAATCACGATCCCGCACACACCTTCATGAACACTGGCACCGCGCTGAGCGGCCGACCGTCGATGGGATCGTGGATCACTTATGGATTGGGAAGTGAGTGTCAGGATCTTCCCGGTTTTATCGTGCTGAGCAGTTTTGCGGGGCGCAATCCACAACCGATCTCATCGCGAATGTGGTCCGCAGGTTTTCTTCCCAGTCGTTTTCAAGGTGTTCCCTTTCACTCTACGGGGGACACGGTTCATTACATCAAGAACCCTGCTGGCGTTTCGGTTGAGCAACAGGAACAGTTAGTACAGTCGATCAATCGCCTGGACCAACTGGGCAATAAGACCTGGAACAATCCCGAAGTCGATTCACGCATCGCCGCTTATGAGATGGCTTTTCGGATGCAAGCTTCGGTACCATCGCTAGTTGATATGAGCGATGAAAGTCAAAAGACTCTTGAGGCCTATGGCGCTAAGCCGGGTGACGGTTCGTTCGCTTCCAACTGCCTGTTAGCTAGACGGATGATTGAACGCGGAGTGCGTTTTGTGCAGTTGTACCATCGCGATTGGGATCATCACGGTGATCTCAAGAAGTACATGAACATCTGTTGTGGTGCGACTGATCAACCAACCAAAGCTCTGCTGGAAGATCTCGAAGCACGAGGCCTGCTGGACGAGACGCTGGTGATTTGGGGCGGCGAGTTTGGGAGGACTCCCATGTTCCAAGGCAAAGGCGGTCCAGGCCGCGACCATCACATCAAGGGCTTTTCGATGTGGCTAGCTGGCGGTGGCATTCGCGCGGGCATGTCGTTGGGTGCGACGGACGAGCTTGGCTACAATGCGGTGGAAAACGTCGTGCATGTTCGCGACTTGCACGCAACGATGCTGCATCTACTGGGCATCGATTATCGATTACTGTCGGTCAAGTATCAGGGCTTGGACTGGCGATTGACGGGTGTCGAACCGGCTCGGGTACTCGAGGAAGTGATCAGCTAAGTTGAATCGCAAACAGTTTATTCGAGTCTTCGTTCACCTGTGCATCTGGTTAGTTGTCTGTTGGGGCGTCTATCGATCGATTGAAAAGTCTACCGAGCAATTGCAGGCTCAGCGGCAGACCTTGAACAAGCAAGCCAGCGAGTTGGAATCGCAGGCCGCGTCCAGCGAGGCGGGTCAAGCGAACCAAGCAGATGCGATTGGACAAGCTGCTAAGCTACGCGAGCAAGCGAACCAATTGCGAAAGCAGGTCGATGACTTTTGGAAAGCCGATTGGCGATGGTTAGCGCTTGCGGGACTAGCTTATGCGTTAGGCATAATGCCTTCTTGCGCTTATTGGATCATGTGCATGAACGCCATGGAGCAACGCGTGCCGGTGCCCGCGGCCATCTGGGCATACTTCTACGGGAATCTTGGTAAGTACGTTCCCGGCAAGGCCATGGTCGTCATCATGCGAGTCACCACGCTTGCACCGTACGGGATTCGCAAGGTGGCTACGACTCTAGCAATCTTCATGGAGACGTTGACGTCGATGGCAGTCGGTGGCACTGTGGCGGCGATCTGCGTGTTATTCTTGGATGTGGACTATCGACTTCGCTGGCTCGCGGTGGGCTTGCTGGCGGCCACGATCATTCCCACTGCGCCAGTGCTGCTGCGGTTGGTGCTGAGAAAGCTTCAGCCAGGAGTCGATCCTTCTACGTTGGACCAGTGGACTTCGCGACTGAACTGGAAGCTGACCTTGAAGGGGTGGGCTTCGTTCGGATTCACATGGGTTGGATTTGGGCTCAGCCTGGGCTGCGTTTTATACGGATTGCCAAGCACTCAGTGGCTTGCCGAGACGAAGACCGAGTTTTGGTTGAGCGTTTACGCAGCGTGTGCGCTGGCAATTGTAATAGGCTTTGTTTCGTTGATGCCGGGTGGAGCAGGGGTTCGCGAAGTCGTTTTAGCAACAATCCTTGCGCCGGTTGTTGGACCAACAGCCGCGCTTTGCTGTGCAATTTGGCTCAGGTTTACTTGGATTGTTGCCGAGTTGGTGATGGCGGGAGCAAGCTACGCAGTCAAGCGGTATTGGATTCGCTGAAATAGTCGCCTTTTGCTCCGCAAAAGTAGCGCTCCGTCACGCTTTTGAGTCACGAATGTACTTCTTTCAACCATGGGAAGAGAACAGCCACGCTACTTTCGCGGAGCGAAAGGCGACTATCGCACATTGCTTGGCTGCAATTACTACCCAACGCTACTTCAGCGGATGAGCAAAGGCCTTAGTTTCCCTGAGCAAGGGTTTCGATTAAGCTTAGCACTTGATTCGGCCAATGTGCCAACGATGCTTCCCCAAGAACAAGCCCGCCTATCAACATGAAGTTGTCGATCGTAGTCCCTGTATTCAACGAGCAACAGTCGCTGAGCGAACTGTGCGATCGCATCGCGGCGACCGCTGCAGCGCAGGGGTACGAGTACGAAGTCCTCTTGGTCGACGATGGATCGCGCGACGCGTCATGGTCGACGATTGTTCAGTTGAGCCAACAGAATACGGCGATTCGTGGCGTCAAATTGCGTCGGAATTTTGGCAAAGCCGCCGCGCTATCGGCTGGTTTCGAACGGGTGACCGGCGATTACGTTGTCACGATGGATGCTGATCTTCAAGACGATCCCAAAGAGATACCGAACTTGCTTGGTGAATTGAATAAAGGCTTTGATGTTGTCTCGGGTTGGAAAAAGACGCGCCATGATCCTTGGCATAAAGTCCTGCCCAGTCGCGTGTTCAATCGCTTGATTAGCTGGCTGACTGGCGTTCATTTACACGATCACAACTGTGGATTGAAGATTTATCGAAGCGAGGTGTTGAGTGAGATTGAGCTTTATGGAGAGCGCCATCGCTTCATTCCTGTGCTGGCCGCCGCGCGAGGCTTTCGAGTGAGCGAGATTGTTGTCGAGCATCATGAGCGCAAGCATGGCGTTTCGAAGTATGGCTTCGAGCGCTTTGTGAAGGGGTTCCTTGATTTGATGACAGTCTACTTTTTGACCGGCTACGGCAATCGTCCTCAACATCTTCTCGGCACGGTCGGTTTAGTAAGCTCATGTTCCGGTATGTTGGGACTCTTCCTACTGACATTGTGGTGGGTGGTGAGTCGCTTGAGCGATAGCATCCACGATGTGCATTTGCACCAAAAGGCGATCTTCTACTTTTGCATCCTGGCTGTACTTTTGGGAATTCAGCTCATCAGCATTGGATTTTTGGCCGAGCTGATTACGGCGATGAATCGTTCTTCGCGATCGTCGTTCAGCGTGTCCGAAGATACCGCAGGCAAGCAAGAATCAGAGGATGCCAAGTGAGCAACTCTAACGAGAGTTTGACACCCAACAAAACGCGTCGATGGATTGTCTTGGGACTGATCGTATTGGCTAGTGTGATTCAGCTTTGGCGCATCACGCACGTTCGATCCAACACGGGCGAAACTCCATTTCTGAGCGCC
>CAYWNG010000713.1:0-3470 GCA_964458685.1 uncultured Pirellulaceae bacterium | reverse complement strand
TTCTGAGTGCCGGTGTCAAACTGAATCCAACCGGCTGGGTCGCCGACTGAAAATCGAATGCGATGGAACAGCGCAGGGTTCTCGCTGGGAATACCCGCCAATAATGTTGCCTTGGTCATCTCTAGATTACTCCCACTCGATGGTTGCTGGTGGCTTGCTACTGATGTCGTAGCAAACTCGGTTGACTCCACGCACTTCGTTAATGATTCGACTGCTCATGCGAGCTAACAACTCGTACGGCAAATGGCTCCAGTCAGCGGTCATAAAATCGTCGGTGTTGACTGAACGGATTGCCACTGCGTTCTCATAGGTACGAGCGTCACCCATGACTCCAACGCTTTGTACTGGCAATAGAACTGCAAAGACCTGCGAAGTCTGACGATACAGCCCTGCGGCTTTGATTTCACTGACAACGATATGGTCGGCTTCGCGAAGGACATCCAGTTTTTCTTTCGTGACTTCGCCAAGGCAACGAACTGCCAGTCCTGGACCAGGGAACGGATGACGCCAAACCAATTGATCCGGTAAACCAAGCTCTAATCCCAAGCGGCGAACCTCGTCCTTAAACAGATCGCGCAGAGGTTCGACAAGTTCGAACCCAAGCTCTTCTGGTAACCCGCCAACATTATGGTGAAGCTTAATCGTTGCTGCTGGTCCGTCTTTGGCCGCACCAGATTCGATCACATCGGGATAAAGCGTGCCTTGAGCGAGATACTTCGCGCCTTTGATCTTGGCTGCCTCTTCCTTGAAGCACTCAATAAACAAATGGCCAATGCGTCGTCGCTTTTCTTGGGGCTCGGTGATGCCCTTGAGCGCCGAGAGGAATTGATCCTCAGCTTTGATCACTCGCAAGTCGGCCTTGAAGTGGTTGGTGAATTCTGAAATCACGGCAGCTTGCTCGTCTTTTCGCAACAAGCCGTTGTCGACCAGGATGCAGCTAACTTGTGATCCGATCGCTTTGACCAATAGCGCGGCTGTCACAGCACTGTCGACTCCACCGGACAATCCGCAGATCACGCGTTGATCGCCGATCCGTGCGCGAAGCTGTTCAATTGTTTGCTGAGCAAAGTCGGCTAAGTGCCATTGGCCCACACAGCCGCAAACTGCATAAAGGAAGTTGTGCAGGATCGTCGCGCCGAGAGGTGTGTGCGTGACTTCGGGATGGAACTGCAAACCGTAGACGGGCAGCGTTTTGTGTTGTACCGCGGCGTATGGGCAGGTTGGTGTGGCGGCGAGCGGAGCGAAGTCGGCGGAGACTTCATTGACTTGATCTCCGTGACTCATCCAAACGTCCATTTGAGGTGGCAAGCCCGATAGCAGCCCGGTCGTGTTGTCTATTCGAAGCGACGCTCGACCGAATTCGCGAGTCTTACAATTAACGACGCGACCACCTAGTGAGTCACAGGCCAGTTGCATGCCGTAGCAAATTCCCAAGACGGGAATGCCCAGATGAAAAATCTTGGGATCGCATTTTGGCGAGCCCTCTTCGTAAACGCTCGACGGTCCGCCGGAGAGAATGATTCCGCTGGGTGACTTTTCGGCAATCTTGTCGGCGCTCAAGTCGTGTCGAATGATCTCGCAGAATACGTTCTGCTCACGAACACGTCGCGCGATCAACTGAGCGTATTGAGATCCAAAGTCGAGAACGAGAATTTTCTCGGCGGAAAGAGGGCTAGTTTGAGGTTTACTGCCAGAGGAGAGAGACGAAGTCGACACTACAGCGTTTCCTTATCGCATATGGGAAACGACGTAGTATACCCTTTGAATCAGGCTAGACCAGTCAGGCTGAATGCGAGTTTAGGTGCCCTTACTGGACCGCTGCTGTTTTTCTTTGAGCTTCTGACTGGCGGAAAGGAGGGCTTCCTGCTCTTGAATCGAAAGCGAGCCAGTTCCTTCGCGGTGCAACTTGCGCAGAATCTCGTCGATTTCGGACTCGCTGGCGGGTTTAGTGGGCTCAGATCGCTTCTCTTTCGCGGGTTCTTCTCGCTTGCTACGAGCTGCCGGCGCTTGACCAAAGTGCGGTGCTGGAGGACGACGTTGTGGTATGTCTTGACGAACGTTGACGACCGGCATGTACTGCTCTTCAAGCTGCAACGATCGAGCGGACTCCCATCGACTGGCGACAAAGAGATAGACTGCGGCTGCAACCAATGCGTACCATCCAAAGTACTCCGTCTCCACAAACCAGCTCAACGCAAACAGCGTTGATCCACATCCCAAAAGCACCGAGGCAATGTGCGAGTCCATCGACGCCAAGCGTCTGAGAATTTGCGGCTCTTCGCCAAACTGCCCGCGACACATCAACGAGTAAAACAGTGCGCGATTATCGAAGGGAATCGTCGGCAATAGGTTCAACAGTCCAATGGCAATGTTGATCCACATAATTTGCGAGGCCAAGGATCGATTGGACCAACCACCTTCAACGTCCAGAAGAGCGGTCCAAGCCGTTAAGCCTTGATCGATGGGGGCAGAAGCTAGATTCACCAGTGCTCCCAATAGAATCAAGCTTATCGTGGCAACATGGCCAGCCAGTGCATATCCAAGGATCTGTCGTGGCGGAAGATCTTCGTAATGAGTTGATAGATTACCCGTTGGCCCAAGCAACGTTTCAAGCTCGAGTGAATGCGAGCCAATGATCAAATGTTGAGCAGCGATGCGGACAGCTAGGCTAATGACCCAAATCGTTGGGAGGGTCAAAACGAACGGTTTGAAGTCTGCGAAGCTGGTTCGCGTGACGCTCAAGACCAGCATTACGAAAGAGAGCATGAACAGAGTGATCAGAAGTGAAGAATGGATCTTTGCCTGCCCCCAACTGCTAGGCAATCTCATGCTCCAGTTTCTAATCAGCCTCAATAGACTCATAGTTGACGACAAAAATCTGCTGTTTCGTGCGTTCGGAATTTGGACCGATTGTAACTCAAGCTTGTCGATCGATGGTAGTAAATTGCGGTCCGACCTGTAATCTTCCGCATTCGGACAGTTTTGGGCAACGGTTTAATCGTTACATAAATCGCTACCCCACCCCAAAAGAGTGACGTGTCGGCCTGGACCTATTCGGCGTTACGCGGGTATTCTAAGCGTCTGAAAATGGTAGGTTTAGCGGAATTTGGCTGGCGTAGCCCAACCCGAAGCGTTTTGAGGCACGAAGTCCCGACACATCCTATGCCGGGGCCGACAGGCCCCGGTTCAAGGCCGCTAAGTATTGAGCCCCGAAGGTGGCGATATATCAGTATTGCGTGTCGACCCTTCGGGCCTTAAGACTGGAAGTTGCCCTAGTCCGGTGCCTTCGACACCGGCAGGGGGTGTGCCGGACCTTCGGCCCTAAGATGAACGCATACTTGTTCATAAAGTAGAGTTTGCAAATTCAATCAGCACGCATGGAAGCAGGAAATTGAGTCCAAAAATCTTTTTCTCGGTTGGTGAACCAAGTGGCGATCTGCACGCAGCCAAGCTGATTCGTGGCCTTCAGC
>CAYWNG010000712.1:0-3472 GCA_964458685.1 uncultured Pirellulaceae bacterium | reverse complement strand
CGAGCTACTGAAGGACTGGCTGGTGGTTGTCGAACGAGCCGACGGACTGACTCGGTTGCGATATCGCGCTAATGGGGAAAACCAGTGGAGGTTCATAGACTTTGGCGAGCCCTGCTACTCAACGATGCTGGCCGCTACGGTGGAAAGCAATACGAACCTACTTCGCTACTCGTTCAGTTCATTAAAGACGCCTCGAAGTATCATCGACCACGATCTCAAGACGGGCGCGAAGACTGTTGTGAAGCAAGATCCCGTTCTGGGAGGCTTTGATTCAAAGAACTACGTCACGCAACGAATTTGGGCTACTGCCAAAGATGGCGTCAAGGTTCCAATCAGCGTTGTTTACCATAAGGACACACCGCTCAATGGTACCGCTCCACTGATGTTGTACGCCTATGGTTCGTACGGAATTAACATGGAGGACGAATTCATTCCGTCGGTTTACAACTTAGTCAATCGCGGCTTCGTCTGGGGGATCGCTCATATTCGTGGCGGACAAGAGATGGGGCGGCATTGGTACGACGACGGCAAGCTGCTGAAGAAGAAGAACACCTTCACCGACTTTGTGGCCTGCACCGAACGACTTGTCGAACTAAAGCTGGCCGATCCGAAACGTGTGTTTGCTCAAGGGGGTAGCGCCGGAGGTCTGCTGATGGGAGCCGTCGCCAATCTCGCGCCGAATCTGTATCGCGGCATTATCTCTGAAGTACCTTTCGTCGATGTCGTTACGACGATGCTCGATGACTCGATTCCATTGACAACCTCCGAGTATGACGAGTGGGGTAATCCGAACGAAGAGGAGTACTACCGCTACATGCTTTCGTATAGTCCCTATGACAATGTTGAGCGGAAAGCTTACCCCAACATACTCGTCATCACCGGCTTTCATGACTCGCAGGTTCAATACTGGGAGCCCGCGAAATGGGTCGCTAAGCTTCGCGATTACAAGACCGACAACAATCTCTTGTTGATGGATGTCGAAATGAACGCTGGTCACGGTGGTTCAAGCGGCCGGTATGATCGCTATCGTGAGATCGCCAAGATGCAGGCTTTCCTGTTGATGCTCTCGGGGATCGATAAGTAGGCAACAAACACTACCAATATCCCGCGTGTTGAAATACCGTTCCTGTTTGCGTATCGAGGTAATAAGTGGACCCCGCCCCGTTATCTCCAACGGGGCTGTAGTAGCGGATCGTCTTCTCGGGAATCGTCCAACCATACTTCTTGAAATACAGTCCTAATTCTTCCTTGCCTGCAACTGCTCCATCGTCGTTGAACTCTTTTCGAGAGATCGACGAAAGGTCGCCGTATTTCTCCCATAGGCCGTCAAGATAGCTCTGTAGATCGGCTTCGCTGATCTGATACTGAGCCCGAAAGCCGTTGAGCAATTTGTCAATCTTGATCTTGGTGGCAGCAGGCGGCAGATAACGTTCAACGTGCGAATCGTGTACATCGCTAAAGCTCGCGTGCTCAAAGTAGCCAAACCTGGACTTATCCAAGACCTTCATCGTCAACGAACAGCAGGGTACAAATGCCACGAAAGCGATCACGGAAGTGATTTGGAGCACCTTGAATCGCTTCCATCCAAAAAGTGGTGCCAAAATGGTCAACAGCACGATCAGGATCGTAAACGACCCCAAGGTAATTTTGAACGGTTCAACCACGGGCCAAAGCATGGATTACTCAATGAGATCTTTTAGAGTCGCTCTTTTTTATTGCGTTCGATTTAAATCTGTTCCAGCGTGTAGAGTTTGCCTTGACCAGCTCCTGGACAAACTTCGCAAGTTGCATCCCAATCCGCTTGAGTCCGCAGATTCGAAGTCCAAAACGGCCAAGTCCGGCATTGAATCGGCCGAGCCTTATAGACTAGGCAATGCCGCGTCGTCGGATCAAGCAGGATGCAGTCTCCATCGGGATACTCCTTCAAGCTGTACCTCGATCCGACTCGTCGCAGATACTTGCTACGAAAGTCATCTTCATCCAGTCGCATCGCTTTGGCGAGATCGGCAATCTCTTCTGCGTTTAGCCAAACGTAACCGGGTTCCCCCGAGCAGCATTTGCCGCAAGCTGTGCATTCGAATTGAAGACCGTCTTGGTACCAGGGCTTTTTCATCGCTTTGTTGTTAGATTGAGTTTGAGGTTCTTGTTATTCGGCTACAGTCCAGCACTGGCAATGGATCGCAATGCGTCTAGCAGTGTATCAATTTCTTGAGCGGTCGTTGAGTGACCTGGGCTGATTCGCAGCGTGCCTCCTTCGGCCTCAGTTCCAATCGCGCGGTGTACCAATGCTGCGCAGTGGTATCCGGCGCGGACTTCGATGCCAAAGGTCGAATCGAGAACTGCGGCTAAGTCGTGGGCACTCCAGTTTTGGAATCGTAGGCTGACCAGAGCGACATGATCGATCGGTGATTCCGCTCCATCGGTATCGTCCGCTCCAACAACTTGAATGCCAGGAATCGTAGCTAATCCGTCTAGCAATCGCTGATACATTTCGCGCCAGTGAGTCTGCCAGGGTATTGGTTGAAGACGCAACTCATCGCAAAGCTCGCGAGCGGCAACGGCCATCGAGACAATCCCTGGAAGATTGTAATTGCCGACTTCAACCGACTGAGGCCAAGTGACCGAGGCATCGATCGATTCGCTTTGAATGCCCGTTCCACCGGTCATCAGTGACTTGAAGTTTGGCTGAAGATCTTCGCTCACATACAAGAAACCGGTCCCGGCTAAAGCTCCCAATCCTTTGTGACCCGCTGCGGCCAGTAGATCGATGCCAAGTTCGCCAACATGAATCGGAACATAGCCAATCGTCTGAGAAGCGTCGACCAAAAGCAGCTTGCCGGTCTGCTTAGCTAGTTGTCTCCACGGCTCTAGAGGTTGAATCGCACCGGTGACGTTCGAGGCGTGGCCAATCGCTATTAGTTTGGTATTAGGCTTGATTAGCTCAGCCGCGTGATTCCAGTCAGCGACGCCGCGCGAGTCGCAGCGAGCGAAATCGACCGATATCTGGTCATTCAATCGGAGTTGGTGCAGAGGTCGAAGCACGCTGTTGTGCTCAATTTCTGTGGCAATCACGTGGTCGCCAGGTTCCAGAACCCCATGCAGAGCCGCGTTCAGCGAATGAGTGCCGCTGGAGGTGAAGGCGATCGAACGAGCGTCCGCAGCACCGATCAGCTTGGCGATTTGGCGGCGAGCGTCCGAGAGCCAGCGGTCGGCCTGCTGGGCACTTCCGTAGGCACCCCGTCCCGCCGTGGCACCACCGCTCTTGATGAACTCGACGGCTGCATTGACCACGGACTCGCGTTTTGGCCAGCTCGTCGCAGCGTTATCCAGGTAGATTCGGGTTGGCTGAGAGTCATGCGGAATCATGCGGAGTCATCAAAAGGGGTAGTGAGGGGTAGTGAGGGGTAGTGCAAAGGGCAAGCGAAAATCACTAGCTTGGACTGCATTGACGGAAAAGCATAGCCAGAATGGG
>CAYWNG010000711.1:0-3473 GCA_964458685.1 uncultured Pirellulaceae bacterium | reverse complement strand
CCGATGGAGTGGCTTTGGCCTCTTTATCTTGTGCCAGTACAATCCCGGCAGAAGAGCAAACCGTTGCGAGTAAAGCCGCAGTCAAGCAAACCATGCAGTTCAATCGAAACACTTAGAAGTCTCCTCAGGACCAGAGAAAAACGCTCGAGAGTTCGAAACATTGTACGTAGAAAATGAACTCAGGTGGGCATCGGTACCTGACCTAGTCGGACATCATTCCGCGATTTTGAGCCGCCACTTCAACGTAAACCGTTGAAAAATCTGCGGTTTGCGTGATAATTGAACGCTGTCTTTAGTAGTACAGAAGAGCCAAGTCGCTCTATCACAACACGAGTCCACTGATGTTTCGAATCCGCCAAATCGTAATGGGTTACATGCTTGCGCTGATCAGCGCAGGTCCCATTCCGTTGTGGATTCATCATCTGACCGAGCACACATGTTGTTCCAACGAAACGACATGTCAGCCAGTTCTTCATGACTGTGCTTTCTGTAAGCACCGTGGAGAAAAGTCCGAACAGCCTTCGGGAAACTCAGACAGCCGATCGAATACTGTTGCAATAAACGGTTCATCGTGCGACGACTGTATGGTCTGCTACAAGTTATCGCAAAGTTCGGTGAGAACGCAGTTTGTAGAGTTGGAACTTTCAGCCGGACTTGTTCCGGTTGTAGGAATATTCTCCGATCAAGTCGACATTGTTGATCCTTCGAATAATCTTGGGCCTCGTGGTCCGCCCTCTCTGAGCTAAGCTGACTTTTGTACGGACAGTTGGATTCCATCCGCAGTTTGTACAGTTCATTTCAGCTTTCTTTGACGCACCGAGCGTGTCCGTACGCGCTACGCTCGCTTGAAGCCTTTTCGCAGTTCGCACTCAGAGTTCATTCAGATTATTCACGGGAAGATTCCAATGTTACATCATTTCGCCTCGCGCCGTCGCGGGTTTACGCTTGTAGAGTTGTTGGTTGTTATTGCCATCATCGGCATCTTAGTTGGTTTGCTGTTGCCCGCTGTCCAGGCCGCTCGGGAAGCCGCTCGACGCATGTCTTGCTCCAACAACATGAAGCAGATCGGCTTGGCGTTGCACAACTACGAATCGACCTACAAGCGCATGCCTAGCGGCTTTGTTTCATTGCAGGCGACTGGTTCACCAGGCTGGGGCTGGGCGGCGGCGATTCTTCCATTCATGGAATCAACCAACGTCTACAACAACATCGATTTCCGAATTCCCATTGAACACGATATGCATGCCGATGTACGAACAACGATCATTCCAACGTACCTTTGCCCGTCTGATATCGGCGATCCAATATTCGACATCAGCGAAGGCGATGGACACGACGATCATGATCACAAGCTGGACATTGATGACCCCGAGCACGTACTCTTCAGCATTTCTAAGAGCAACTATGCCGCGATGTTTGGAACATTTGAACTTGAGGAATCGCCTTACAACGGTGACGGAATGTTCTTCGGCAACAGCCGTGTTCGATTTGCTGACGTTACCGACGGACTCAGCAATACTCTGATGGTTGGCGAACGAGGTAGTCGGCTTGGCAAGAGCATTTGGCACGGCAACATTCAAGAAGCTGCCGAACCACACGCTCGTATCCTTGGCGTTGCTGACCACACTCCCAATCACAAGTCGGGGCACTTTGAAGATTTCTCCAGCTTCCACCCTACAGGCGTCAATTTCTTACGAGCTGATTCTTCAGTTGCCTTCTACTCCGAACAATTAGATTTGGGAGTCTACCAAGCGATGGCAACCCGATCTGGCGGCGAAATCGTGAACGTTGAATAGATCGACAAAGTGAGCTCGATTGGAGCTTTCTCTAGTCACTCCTGTCGTTGAAAAAAGAAAGGTAGCTGAGTTTCTCAGCTACCTTTTTGATTTGCGACTCTAGTCGAAATGCTTTGGACTTAGATTCTTGCCGTAGTTGCTTGCAAGAGAACCGGACGCTAACGAGAGCGTCCCGCTTAGGCGGCCGGTGGCCGCTCTGAACTAGCCGCAACGCGTTAGCGTCCGGTTATGCCTGCATTTAAAAGCCGTTATTCCGCAGTTTTCGATCAGGCAAAATCTTGTTTTCGTCAACGAGTGACTTCAAATCCAAAGGAACCGGAGCCTAACGGCTGGCGGCTAGTATTCCTAAGCGGGACGCTCGCTAACGCGGTTCCGGCTAGTCTCAAATTACACAAGGCCTTTTCGCACAGCCCATACAGCAGCTTGCGTTCGATCAGTCACACCGATCTTTCTCAGGATGTGCTGAACGTGCTCTTTGACGGTTTCGTAGCTGATACCTAATGCGGCTGCGATCTCTTTGTTGGTGAGACCATTTGCCAATTGTGAAAGGACTTCGCTCTCGCGTTGTGTCAGCGGTACTTCAACATCAGAGACGACTCGCGGTGTTGCAAGTGCACCCGTCACGCGTCGCAGCTCTTCGCGTGTCCAAGCCAATTCGCCGCGTAATGCACCGCGAATGGCTTCGATTAGCTTTTCGCTCTTCTCATGCTTGAGCACATAACCGCTAGCACCAAGAGCCACTGCACGAGCAACGTAGGTGGGATTGTCGTAGGTCGAGAACAATATCACTGGTAGGGTGGGATAGTTGATCTTGATTCGGCCGAGATAATGCAGACCGTCTCCGCCGGGCATTCGCACATCCAGCAAAACAAGGTCAGGCACTTTCTGAGTTAACATCTGCAACAACTGTTCGCCATTGGAAGCTTCACCAACAACTTCAATCCCGCTTCCGGACAGAACACTCTTTAGCCCTAGACGAACGACCTGATGGTCGTCACACACCACCAACGAAATACTCATAGTGACACATTTCTAAAAAGTTCCAGAAACCCCCTATCATCAACACAGCAGCAGTAGCCGGCAGGGTATCCTGGACGCCAAACCCATCCTTGGGAGGTGTGAGCAGTGAAATGACAGGTGGGGCGATAAGGCCAATTCGGGCTATTTTTAAGTTTACTAGCTTTTCTGGGTTAGTAAACCTCAGATTTGGAAATGAACCCATCTCCGTCCTTGTCCACGGCCCGAAAATCGGAATTTGCGCCCAAAAATTCGGAACGACTGATACTTCCATCCCGGTTCGTATCCATGGCTGAAAACCAATCGGAATCCTGGACAGCCGCTTGGGAGGTCGGGCTAGTCGGAATCGGCAGGTTGAGGCGTTGTTCGTTGCGGCTAATTCGCAGCCTGTAGACCGTGGGCAGCTCACCCGAGGCCACTTCGCCATCGGTGTCGCCATCGAATCGGGCAAATTGCGAAGCCAGTTGGCTCATTTCAACCTCGCCGATCGACTGGTTTAGATCGCGGTCAAGCAGTTGGAACCAAGGCCGCGCCGCTACCATCCAGCGCGACTGGAGACGAGCCGATTGCCGGGCTGTCAGCCATTTCCAAACGTTCGCGAATTCTTCGTCGTCCAACTTGCTGTCCCGATTAGCGTCCGCGATCTCAAAGGCACCTTCC
>CAYWNG010000710.1:0-3482 GCA_964458685.1 uncultured Pirellulaceae bacterium | reverse complement strand
ATTTGCCATCGCCGAGCCGCTTGGTGGAGCGACTTATGTATTCACGACTGCTCTTCAACGAACTTTGACAAGCAGTGGCTTGGGAAGTGGCAATGGATATTCTCTTGGAGCACTGCACAAATTCGATTTGGCAACTCTACCGCCGACGGTTTATGTCGATCCGAACAATCCAACGTTTTTGGATGTGCCGAATATTGATGGACCGATTGGAAGTTACACATCCGCCAATCTACCAGGTATATCCGGTGCGGGTAGTCAAGAAACCCTAGCGACGCCGCGAAGCGTTGGTGATGTCAGTGGCGATGGGCTTGAGGATTTCTTGTTCGAAGGAAGTACCAAAAGCTACATCGTATTCGGACCGATGTCGATTTCATCGACTCAAGCCATCGACCGAATGGCTAATGTGATTATCGACCATGCGACTGTTGGTATTCCAGCCAAGCACTTTGGTGATGTCGATGGTGACGGGGTCAATGACTTGGTAGTTGTTCATGCGGGAACTACCATACGAACTCTGCTGAGTCGTGCCGACGTATCCTCTCCCGCGACATTAAAACGCCAGTTGGTCGCCGCGGACTTTAATCGAACGATCAACACGGGCTTCGGCACTGCCTCCAAGGTCAGCGGAACATCGATAAGTTTCATCGCTACGAATCGCAGAATTACCAGCACCACGATCGACTTCTTCGCTGCTGGATTCCGACCCGGACAAGTCATCCAAATCTCTGGCAGCGCAAGCAACTCAGGTAGCTTCATCGTAAAAGCGGTTACAGCATTAACCGCGGGTACATCAACATTGGATGTCTACGAACCCTTGGTCAATGCTGGAACTGGCGCGCTGGTTACGATCGAGATGCGACCGTCCGAAGTCCATGTGCTCAACTGGAATGGTGCTGGCGCGGGTGGTAGGGTTTTCGAAGACATATTATTCGTTTCGCCAAGTGGAAGCAGCCTGCTCTACAACGGTGAGTTGCTAAGTCTGACTTCAACTATCGACTTTCTGGCGGGGTTTGGCAATGAATCCGTCACGGCGCGACAAGATGCGCTGAGTCGAATCTATGGTCCCTGGACAGGCACGATACCAGTTGCCACAGAAGATGTTTTTGCTACGGTTGTAGGAGATACTAGCGGTGATGGGCTGGATGATGTTCTATTCGTCAACCGCAAGTTTGTGCTCAATGGTTCGGGTGGCACTCAGATTTACAACGGATTAGATATCGGAAGTGCAGCGTTGGTGCTGGGTGGAACGCCGATACCTTCTGTTCCTGCTGGTGCTCCCACGACACGACTGGATTGGGCCGCACGCGTTTATCAAGACTACTTCCTGGGTGGCAGCGCGCACGCACTCGGCGATATCAATCAAGATGGGCTGGCAGACTTTGCGATTACCCGTCGCCAAGAAGGAGCAGGGTTGGCCGATGGAAGCGTTTTTGTGCATTACGGAAAGGCACCAGACCCAGTAACACGAAAGGTGTCACCGCCAGGGGAGCTGTTTCGAGCTGACTTCAATACCATCTCTGTAGCGAATCCTAGTCCACAAGCCGATGATGTTTTCGGGTCCGCGATTGCTGTGTCTGGTAATCTGATGTTGGTTGGGGCTCAGAACGACGATAGTGGTGCTAGCGACAGCGGTATCGCTTATATCTACGACGCCAGGAACGGGGCACTTGTCACGACGTTGGCTAATCCTTCGCCAGGAGTTCTTGACCGCTTCGGACAGGCTGTCGCTTTGTCCGGCAATCTGGCTGTTGTCGGCGCCTATCTAGACGACCAAGACGGCGTGTCGGATGCAGGCACGGCATTCGTATTTAACGCAGTTACCGGTCAGCCAGTCGTTACAATCAAGAATCCATTTCCAGAAGTTGGTGACAGCTTTGGTAGTAGCGTCGCCATCGCGGGTAATCTAGTCGCCGTCGCCGCACCAAGCGACAACACTGTTTCCAGTAACAACGGTAGAGTCTATCTATTCGATGCAACAACCGGTGAGCGATTGAGATCATTTGCCAGCCCGTCGTTGGCCGCAGACGAATTCTTCGGTTATAGCATTTCACTTTCCGGCAACAATCTTGTCGTTGGATCGCCGTATAACGATGCCAACGGAAGTAACAGTGGCCGAGTTTATGTTTTCAATGCATTAACTGGGGAATTGCTCTCGACTATTCTCAATCCAACTCCGCGCGATAATGAATTCTTCGGAAATGCGGTCGCCATATCAGGCAACACTGTTGTCGTTGGACTTAATACAGATAATCCGAGTGGAATTAGCAGTGCAGGTAGTGCTTACGTATTCAATGCACTTACTGGCTCGCCGATCGCGACACTAGTTAATCCATCGCCAGCGGTGGATGACTGGTTTGGTGCCAACGTGGCAATTGATGGCGATACTGTCGTGGTTGGCGCTTACGGCGACAACGTTGCAGCTACCGATAGTGGAAGCGCCTTCGTGTTCAATGCAGCAACTGGAGCTTTGGTCACGACTCTAGCTAGTCCAACTCCGGGCACTGGAGCATTATTCGGAGCGGGTGTGGGGATATCAGGCGCCACCATTGCCATCGGTGCATATCGGGACGCTTTTAACACAGGCAGCGCCTACGTCTTTCCATCAGTTTGGTCTCAGTCAAGCACACCGACTGGTGCCACCAATCCATCATGGATTCTCGGCAAGGATGCAAATTTCCTCTCGTATCCCAATGGTGGAGATCACTATCGGTTCGGGGTCTCTGGACTTAATCACTACAACGGCAGCACAGCTCCAAATCCAAACTATACCGGCACGCTGACTTCGCCGGTCATTCCGCTGCCGGCATTGACATCGAGCGATCCGCTTTTGCTTTCCTTCAATTACATCCTCGAAACCGATGGGCTGTTGGAACGCGATTTGGCGGAAGTCTTCGTTGTTGCGAACGGTGTGGAAACACTGGTTGCACGCAATCGATCGCGATTCGGCCAGGAAAATCTCAATGTCGCTCAAATCGCCGATCCAACCACGGCCAATACGCTCAATCCATGGCGACGCTTGGAGGTTGACCTATCAGCCTTTGCGGGGCATTCGTCGATTCAGTTGAAATTCAAGTTCGACACAGTTACCGGTGGGTTCAATACTCACAAAGGCTTCCATATCGACGATGTCGTGTTGACGACTCGTAAGGCAGACATGGTGATCCACCGAGGCAACCCGGTTGGAGCCTTGTATCAAACGGGGCCACTCACCGTTACCGCCGGTGATTTTGATGCCAACGGAAAAATGGACTTGGCGGTTGGTGAGCCAGCGACCAGTGTTGTCCTCCGAGCAGGTTCGACACAAACGACCCAGTCGAGCAACAATCAAGGCCGAGTGGCAATTTTCACCGACGTGGTTGCGGCCGAAGCTCAGGCCAGATCGACGGGAACGCCATTGCACTTGGACCAAGCCGATAAGACCATTACAGGTGCGTTGTCTCAAGATCGTTTTGGCTGGTTGTCGACAACGCCGAATCTCGATT
>CAYWNG010000709.1:0-3487 GCA_964458685.1 uncultured Pirellulaceae bacterium | reverse complement strand
ATTCTCCGCCGCCAGGTCCGCCTTGCCCTCCTGCTGCTGACGCAGCTCGATCATCGTTGAAACGGCCACCACCAGCGCGATCACCACCTGGGCGATCACCGCCACCGCCAAAGCCACCTCTACCGCCTTGACCAAATCCGCCGCGGCCAGGATTGGTGCGTTGGTTCGAAGTTAGGTCCCAATTGATCTGATGCATACCAGGTTCAGCTTTGCCAGTTAGCTCGCTGATCAATTCTCCTTGCACATTCTCGACTCGCAGCGATACCTTCTGAGCCTTCTCAGGCAACGTGTACCAAAGCTTAGCACCGTTGGCTGGATTTTGACTGACGTAGCTGCGGTTCGTTCCACCGCGACTAGGTTCGGGACGCCAGCGGATCACGTTCTGTGGATCGTACAAAGCGATCTCCTTGGTCACGTGTTCCGACCTAAGCTGCCGCAGCCCAGAGACATCGCAAGCCCACAAGCTGCGTCCGTGCGTGGCCACGACGATCTCACCATTCGTTGGATGAATGGCGACTTCGTGAATGGCAACGGTAGGTAGGCTCTGGTTGAACTGAGCCCAAGTCTGGCCGCGGTCAACCGAAACCCAAAACGCGAATTCTGTGCCCGCATAAAGTAGATTTGGGTTAACCAAGTCTTCGCGCAAGCAACGCGACGATCCCCATGGTAGACCAGCATGAATCGGCTTAAACGTCGTCCCATAATCTTCGGAAACAAAGAGATAAGGATTGTCATCGTCCGAGCGGTGACCATCCAAGCACACGAAGACTCGCCCTGGCGCATGCCGCGAAGCTTCGATGGTCGCAACCCAACGAGGATTGGGGATGCCCAGGTTCTTTGTAATGTTGGTCCAATTCGATCCTCCGTCGCGAGTCACCCATAACGCTCCATCATCGGTACCCACATACAGCAGATTGGAATCCAAGGGAGATTCAACCAGAGCAGTTGCAGAGCCGCGCTGAGTCAGCGTGATCTCGGGCGAGATCGCTCGCAAGTCATTGCCTCGATCCAGCGACCGGAAGACATAGTTGCCCGCCGAGTAAAAAATCTTCGAGTTGAAGCTGGAAAGAATGAACGGAGTGTTCCAGTTAAACCTATAACTCTGACCTTCGACACGAACCGGTCGGATCGATCCACGTTCACCAGTCTTCAAATGTCGTCGAACGATCGCGCCGTTTTGACTTTCAGCATAGAACAGATCTGGATCCTTCGGGTCAACTCGACAAACAAAGCCGTCGCCACCATTTAAGTTGATCCAATCTTCATTCACCGCACCGCCACTACGACTGATGGCTGGACCGGCCCACGAGCCGTTGTCCTGCAATCCACCTGCGACCCAATACGGCTGTCGAAGGCTGATGGAAACGTGATAGAACTGCCCAATCGCGGCTGTGTTGATATGGTCCCAAGTAGCTCCACGATCATAAGTCACATAGACACCACCGTCGCAACCAATAATCATGTGACGACCATCCTTGGGATTGATCCACAGATCATGGCCATCCGCGTGAACTCGGCGCCCGAAGTCCTCGGTGAAGGTCGTTCCGCCGTTCTTGGATTGGGCTTGAGCCACTCCAAGTACGTACATGAACTTCTCGTCGCTCGGGTCGACCTTAACAACGCTGAAGTACATGGGGCGCGTATTCAGTGAGTTGACTCGCTGCCACGAAGCGCCACCGTCGGTCGACTTGTAGACACCACCGTACTTGTAACCCTCGGCACCTTGTTGATCTTGCACATTCGCTGATTGCCCGAAGTACGAATAGGTGTAAGGTCGAGTCGCTGAACCACCGCTCAAGCGATCAGCCAAAACGACTTCGATATCCAGCGTCTGGTCGCCTCGCTGCACCTTGATCTTCATCTTGTCTTGCGGCTTGTGCGAGCGAATCTGCTCGATCAGCGTCTGATAGTTTTCAACCTTCTTGTCATCTGCTTGAATGACGACGTCGCCGACCTTTAAGCCTGCCTTCTCGGCGGGAGCTTCTTCGGTGATTGCCGTAAGTCTAGCGCCGCCACTGGATGGTTGGTCCTCGCCTTGTATGCCGATGAAGACGTTGCTCTGAGCCGGAGTTGGATTTTGCGGCCCAGTTGTAGTGACGCGAAGCTCCAACGTCACGGTTGTCTCAATCGTTTGCTCGCCGCGTACGACCGATAGCTTGACTTGCGATCCATCGGCCTTCTTTTGTAAGTCCTGCATCATCTGTCGGAAGCTGGTTGGTGCAGTACCGTCGATCGAAGCGATGATGTCTCCAGCCTTCAGTTCAGCTTTGCTGGCTGGCGAGTTATCGACGACACGCTGCAGAGTCACCTTGCCGTCGCGATCTTCACCGACAACACCTAAGTAGATTGTTGGATTTTGCTGAGGCGTTCCAGGGCGACCGGTGAGCAGAATGGAAAACGACTTCTCTTCCTCGCCTCGCTTCACCTTGATTGCAATCTTCGCACCGACTTTCTTTTCGCGAAGAGCATCGAGAAGTTGATCGAAGTGCTGAATCGGCTTCTCTTCGACAGAGATCAATTGGTCGCCGACTTTCATACCTGCCTTTTCCGCAGGACATTCGGGAAGGAGTTGCGTAATGACTGGCTTGTCATTGACATTCGTTCCCACTGCGCCAAGGAAGGCAGCAAAAGGCTTCGGTCCCTTGCCGATATCTTCACAATCGATGATTGCAACAAGTGTGTTAGCTCCTCCTGATTGCCAGTCCAATCCAATACGACCGGTAGCGCTCGTAGGAAGGCCATTGCTGACTTTATTCCATGTCTTCCCGCCATCGGTGGTTCGGAATATGCCACCGCTCTTGCCCCATTTGCGAATTGGATCATAGCCGTCGACGCCATCAGGCTTTGGAACAGTGCCTGGCCAACTGTCAAATCCATCGCGCAATCGGTCCCACATCGCGACCACGATGGTGTTGGGATCGGTGGGGCTCATCGCCATGTCGATCACGCCCGTGTTATCGTCGACGTAGAGAACTTGTTCCCAGTTCTTGCCACCGTCCACCGTCTTGAAAACACCGCGTTGACGATTGGGGCCGTATAGTCGTCCCGCTGCACCAACGTAAACGGTATCGGGCGTTTTGGGGTCAACCAAGATACGAGCGATCTGATAACTTTGGTCCAAACCCATGTGCGTAAATGTCTTGCCGCCGTCAACCGTCTTGTAAACTCCATTGCCATAAGAGACCGAGTTGCGTGGATTGATTTCGCCGGTCCCAACCCAAAGAACATCTTTATTGTTCGGATCGGTGGCAATGCTTCCGATGGAAACCACTTTCTCGCGGTCAAACTGATGCTCCAGCGAGCCGCCGTGATTGATCGACTTCAGCAATCCGCCCGATGCCGTAGCGATCCACCAGAGCGAACTATCTTGCTCATGAACAGCGATGTCGGTGATTCGCCCCGACATGTTGGCTGGACCAATCGACCGCCACTTGATCTGCTCCAGCCATTTCGACTCGAGCTTCAATTGTGGCGGCGGAGCTAGACG
>CAYWNG010000708.1:0-3511 GCA_964458685.1 uncultured Pirellulaceae bacterium | reverse complement strand
TCTCTAACGCGCCCGCGGCTAGTTCAGCAAGCGACTTTTCCTACGGCTTGATCTGCGCCAAGGTCAACAACACATAGGCACACACCAGATTGGGATCGCCTTCCATCCAGCGAGGCGTTGGATTGATCCAACTACCGTCGGGCTGCTGTAGGCTCTTTAGCTTTGTGAGCAGTTCCTTCTTCCATGCGTGATCATTTCCCTTGGCGTCTTTGAACGAGTCGCTTCCAAGCGCATTGAGGGCTTTGGCCATCGTCTGATAGTAGTAGAACAAGCCTTGCTGACCAACGCCGGGATTGCTGTTGATGTCATAGTTTTGTTGCAAGAACTTAACAGCCGCCTTAACGCGCGGATCTTCCTTGTCGACACCCGCGTAGATCATGCTCTTTAGACCAGCATAGGTCATCGATCCGTAAGATCGCAGGCCGCCATCCGTTGGTCCTTCTACTTTTGTTTCGCCTTCACCGGCGACGGTGTAGTAAAATCCGCCATCATTGATCTTGGCTGCGTGGGGCGAATCGTTGTGAGGCGATTCTAAGTTTTGGCAGCGAGAAACAAAGAGCAGGGCCTTCTTGATGGCCTCATCATCCGCTCCAGCTCCCAACGAGTGAAGTGTATCAACCAAGAAGCTGGTGTTGGAAAGATCGGGACGCGATTGCCTGCCATATCCAGCGCCGCCGTAAGACATGTTGCTGGCGTCGATACTTTCCGATTCATCCCACTGAATGCCTCGTACAAACTTGTTAGCGTTCTCAATCACTGTCTTGTACTTGTCGTTCTTGTTGGCCTTGTGAAAGGCCATCAGCGAAATGCAAGTATCATAGTTGCGATGAAGCGAATCTTTGACGTAGATTCCGCCATCCTCTTGAATGTACTTTTGCAAGTAGGCTAACGACTTTTGAATGATGGGATCTTCAACGCTGACGCCTACATCGATCAGAGCGGCGGCGACTAGGCCAGTTGGTCCCACTCCAGCTTCACTGGAGAAAGATCCATCTGGCTTCTGACCGCGAACTCGCAAGTACTCAACAGCCTTATCGATCATCTGTCGATATTCTTGCTGATCACTAACGCTGGTGACCTTCTTCTCTTGCCCCGAAGCGGTTGAAATCGCAAGGGTAAAGATGCACAAAAGCGACAACCATGATTTCATGAGAGATCCTATCTATTCTTGAATTTGAACGACTTCACCACCGGCTCTTGTTCCCATCGCCCGCCATGTTGCCAAGTCGATAGTATTGGAGACTCCGCGAACAGAACCGTCAAGCAATACGACGTTGACAATGCCTGGGTGATAGCTCCGCGACGTCAGTACAGCATAGCTTGGCCGTGTGGTGCTACTGCCCTCTTGCCGAGAATTGAAGTCACAATTTTTGTAGGTGATACTGTTATAGACGTAAGGGACATTGGTATTGGGGGTCAATGTAGTGGTGAAGCCACTGTGGTGACAGTGTGAATTGGTCCACTCGGTATGCCCTGTACCGTATCCTTCGGGCAGAAGTCGGTCTGGCAAGCCCGTGGCAACTGCGGCAAGCACATCGGCGACATTCGCGGGGACGTTCGTAGTTGGTGGCCCACCATTTCGTGTGTAGGATGCCCAGGCATGGACTTCGGCAGAAAGCAGCGTATTGCTGGTTCCGTCAGTCACAGAAGCCATAGACATCCTGGCATTGGGAAAGGCAATGCCATCACCGCCATTGCGACTCACCGGATCAAAGACAAACCAAGTGCCAAAGTTGAAGCCATAGGTTGTGGGATAGAGAAAGATACCACTGGTGCTACCCGTGACACTAGTATCTCGCAGTTGGTCGCCTCGGGGGTCCGACGGACAGACATACACAGGAACTCGAAAACGGCTGATAATCGGCTGACTAGACCAGCTAATGCTCAAGTCAATCTGGTCGTAGAGATTGGATTGCTCGAGGTACGGTAGCAGTCTTCCATGGATCGACCATGAACCGTTGTTGGTTGATGCAGGGTTTATGCACGCGCTAGGGGGCAACCGCTTGATCGCTGATTCGTAATTGTGTGTTGCCAAACCGATCTGTTTGAGGTTGTTGCCGCAGGACATTCGTCGAGCCGCCTCGCGTGCCGCCTGGACTGCAGGCAGGAGCAGTCCCACCAAGATCCCGATAATTGCGATCACTACCAGCAACTCAACCAAAGTAAAACCACGTCGCACTTGATCGGTCGTATTGAAATGGGAAACGGTCACAGTTATTCCTCTGATTCTCTGTTCGTCTGGGTGAAACATCACTTGCTATCGAAAACGAACCGCAAGCGTGTCAGCGTCCCGTTTTCTTTTGTTGGGATCACCACTTAGCATTTCAAATGCCGAGACACCAAATTTCGCGAGGTTCCAGTATCTTCTGCAAATTCCGCGATGAAACTATGCTATGCAGACTGAAGAGCAAACCAAGTGGCTGGCGCTATTTTGGCCAAACCGCCTTGGCTCTGGACAATTTTCCATCAAGACCGAGTCCGCTCAATCTCTCGAGCAAGATCCTTTAGCTGCGGTACTCCACGGGATACCCTGCGCAGAAGAACTTCGATGAACAGCACCAGACAGTCTAGTTTGAAGGTCAGGCAAATCCTAGCCGCGGCTTTGGAGCTACGCGATGCGGTGAACGAAATCTCCTTTGAACGGCATATTCCGTGGGTTTACAACCCTTTAGACTATGCTTGGCGTTTGCACCAGCAATATGTCGAGAAGCACTTTCGATCCTCGTGCGAAACGGTCTTTGTGGGGATGAACCCAGGCCCGTGGGGCATGTCTCAGACAGGAGTACCGTTTGGCGAGGTCTCGATGGTCAAAAACTGGCTGAAGGTCTCTGCGGAGGTTGCCAGCCCAAAGAATCAACATCCAAAGCGACCGATCCAGGGGTTGGCCTGTCCGCGCAAAGAGGTCTCGGGAGATCGTTTCTGGGGCTTTTTCAAAGAGAAATACAAAACTCCGACTAAATTCTTCCAAAGCCACTTTGTCGCCAGTTATTGTCCGCTAGCCTTTATGGAGCAGTCTGGGTTGAATATCACGCCCGATAAACTTCCCGCAGTGGTCCGAAGTCCATTGCAGCAAGCCTGCGACCAACACTTGAAACGACTGCTGGAGATCATTTCACCCAAGTGGCTCATCGGAGTCGGTGGTTGGGCTGAGAAACGCTGCCAGAGTGTTGTTGAGAGCGCTGGGGCAAGTTGCGTGCAGGTTGGTAAGATCCTGCATCCCAGTCCCGCGTCCCCAGCGGCCAACAAGAACTGGTCGGAGGTCGTCGAGGGACAGTTGAAGAGTCTTGGAGTTTGGAGATAGTTGTGTCGGATCGAGTTGTATTGGCTATGAGCGGCGGCGTCGATAGTTCAGCGGCTGCGCATCTACTTTTGCAGCAAGGCTACGATGTTGTGGGCGTCTTCATGCGACACGGCGAGGAGTCGGCCAAGGCTTGTAAGGTCGAAGGCTCGGCCAATCCGCTTTTGCCAATTCTGCAAGGACGAACCGATCATAAGCAAGGCTGTTGCAGCG
>CAYWNG010000707.1:0-3515 GCA_964458685.1 uncultured Pirellulaceae bacterium | reverse complement strand
TTGCCTAAGCAGCACTTGTAGATTTGCTAGCAGGCAAGATTCGACCGTTTCAAGTGGCAATCGTTGATTCTCTGAAGCACTAGGACGATCTAAAAAAAGAGTCAACGCAGTCACCTTGCAAATCCAAGTTGTCAGCCAATAACTCTCTCCAAACATTTCGGTCCCTGTCGTCATTTGGATATGGAGATCCGTCCGATGGCTTCGCATTCTAGCCAACAGAAAAAGCTTCAGTCACGCGGCGGTCAGCCTGCATCGGAGAGCATTGCGTTTCGTTCGCTTTGGCGACCAACCATGCTGCTTGGGTTGGTGTGCATGTGCTCGGTGTGCATGTTCTTTGAGCAATCGCTCTACGCGCAACAGCCCTTCCCGCTTCTGAACCCAGTATCAGAGCCAGGAAACTACGCATCGTTTACGGACGCTTCCAACGACTCAAAACAGGTTTCTCCCATCGACAAGTCTATGCGACGTCTGGCCTCCATCCGCAGTTTGCCTAACATCCAGGATGCAGAAACGATCCGCGAAGCTATCGAAATGCACATCGAAGATGTTGAACAAGTAAATCACAATCCTCCGCCTACGAAAGTGTTACCCGCGGGAGGCATTAACGACAAAGATGAACCTCGAAAGGGCAAAGACCGACCGGGCTCGTCGTTTTTACCCACGCTTAAACCGATCGGTGAAATCGATATCAACATCGCTGCTAAACCTAAAGCCAACGATAGCTCGGTTCCCCCCAACATTACCAACATCGATCATCTAAGCACTCCAGTTCGAGATACAACCTTTGCATTCGATAGGACGGCGATGTATGGGACGGCGGTGAACGCGATCGCGCCTCAAAGGGATTTGGTTGCGTATCAACCTCTCTATTTCGAGGAAGTCAATCTAGAACGTTATGGTCGAGCACGTCGAGGGCAATGCGTATGTTCGATGGTACGTTTCTTTGGAACTGTGCCGATGTTGCCCTACTTTATGACGATCAATCATCCGAATGAAACCATGTATTGGAATTGGCCCTACGAAGCTGGGTGGGGCGCTCCGCGGGTTCGAGAGTTGCCTCCATTTAGCTGGAAGGCAGCGGCGGTGCAAGCTCTGGCCGTTACAGGGGCTGCTGCCGTGATCCCCTAATGGATACTGTAAATGTCTCGTTGAACCAGTGGACGATTCGCTTTGAAAGAGGCTGCCACGAGACATGAATCGAAGCGCGAGCAACGGCGTTTTCATATACAGGGATCTCGTTACTCTCGCATCGGATTCGAACTGCATAGACTGGATGGATCGTTTCTTGTCTCCCGTCGCTGGCTTGCTTGACAGGAAAGGCCCCCGAAGCGATCAACTCTTGTGGCACTTGCTTGAGTTCCGATGTCCCAATGTCGACTACTTTACCTAGCAAGGAAGTAGTCGGTCGACATTTGAGTCTTAACGTAGCGGACTGCCCCTCTCGGACCCATTGGACTTGATGCTGCGTCAAGAACGTTACAATCTCGATTCCATCGGACTTCCGAATCCAAGCCGCAACAGTCCCAGGGCTGAGTAATCCACCGATGTTCTGCTGAGCCAAAAGAGGCTGGACTCGATCACCAGGGTCCGATGCAAGGGGAATCGGAAACACAACTTTGCCACTACACGAAGCGCGCAGAGTCAGACTGGCCACTTCACTTTCCATCTTGGCCACCTCTAGCTCAAGACCCTCAATGGCCTCTCGTACCGGTTGAATTTGAACTGCCACCGATTTGTCGATCGATCGACGCGCTTCAAGCCCTTCTAGTCGAGCCCGCTGACGAAGCAGATCACCTCGCCGAGACTCAAGAGCCCAGGCCAATTCCGGGGCCTGAAGCTGGGCAATAGGCTCCCCCGCTTCAATCTCCGTGCCGTCGAGTTTCGATGATACCAGACGTCCTTTCACTACGACCATTACGGGAGTCAATTCAGGACTGCGCGCCAAACCTGGCGAATGAATGCTGAAGGGCACTGGCACGAACAGAATCAACAATACAAGTGACACTATGACAATTAATGACACTAGGGTTCGACCGCGCCGCAGCTTTCGAATGCCTCCGGCGCGGGCAAAGCGTTTACGGGCGGTTGTCGTCGATTGAACCACTAAGGCGGTCAGGAGTATTGACAAAAGAACTGCTCCGATCAACTCAATGCGATGCGCAGTGCAGAATACAAAAATAACAAACATGATGAATAGCGTTGCAAATATCTGATAACCAATCGAAGTTATCGCATAAAGCAACACGAGCCCATTGGACTTGGGTTGCCAGATAGTTCTGGTGTGTGTGCTGGGCGTTGTGCTGAAGAACTGGTGAACGCGGTTCCAAAACATCCGTCGCGACTCCGCCCATAAGTTTGGAAACTCCCATAGATCCGAGAGTACGAAATACCCATCGTAGCGCATTAATGGATTGCCATTGACCAACAGTGTACTGATGGAACCGACGATACCAATCTGAAGTGCAATAGTCTGGACAGCTCCGGGATTCGCGAACCACCAAACCCAAAATGCTGCCGTCGCTACGATCGACTCTGCCACCACTCCCGCCGAAGCGATAGCGATTCGCTTTCGACGACTTTCTATCATCCATGAATCACTGACGTCACAGTATAGGCATGGCATAAACAAAAGCAGCATCAGTCCTAGCTCATTGCACTCGCCTCCGTACACCTTGCAGGTCACACCGTGTGCCAATTCGTGAAGGACCTTCATCAGGGCTACAGCTACCATCAAGCCAAGAACACTTTGCCATTCGACAAGCGATTGAACTTGTGGCAAACGCGTCCAGATATCACTCCATTGCACCGTTACAAACAGAACGGTGGAGACGACAAAGCCGAGCATGCTGACTAAGGCAGGCCATCGATAGAGCCCAGATAGACTCCGAGCCATAACAGAAAGCAGTCGATCCGGATTGATGCCTCGAAACCGCATCGCAAGCAGCTGCTGAACCGAAAACAGACCCGAAGCTTGTTCGCTCGTCTGCTTTCTGCGCAATAGTTGTTGCCCTTGACCGCTAGCGCACGACGTGAGTAAGCCAATCTGATAGAAGTACCGAACCAAGCCTTCCAGACGACGAGTGTCCAGCCGCTTGCCGGGAAAATGCGATTCGAAGCCTTGCTTGATTTGATCGAGGCTACGCTGACCGTTCATTTGGCACAAAAGCCAGTATTCCTCGGACTGCAGTTGGCAATAGGATAGAGTCCATGGATTTTTAATTACGTAGTAGGACTGACCGCCGCGCTCACGCGGCTGGATCTTTAAATCGGCTCGGCATCGCACCGCGATAGGACGCTGGGATGCTGCTACGAATTGACCGCCGATCCACCCCATGTCTCAATCACTTGTTGCTTAAGTAGCCACTGCTGCCAAGCGGTGGTAAATCCGAACTTTCCGTAGCCACCGCTGCCAAGCGGTGGAAAAACAAAACTTGACTCCACCGTATACCATTTCCACCGTCTGGCGACAGTGGCTACATCGGCTCCACCGTCTGGCTTTTCCACCGTCTGGCGAC
>CAYWNG010000706.1:0-3517 GCA_964458685.1 uncultured Pirellulaceae bacterium | reverse complement strand
ACCACTGTGTCGCGCGTGCTCAACGGCGGACCCAATGTCAGCGAGGCGGTCCGTGATGGTGCAATTTGGGTCGTTGTCATTTTATTCCTCCTCATGGGAAACTTCCGAACAAGTGTTAGTTCACTCACATCCATGCCTCTGTCAATCCTTTTGACGATCATTGTGTTCTACATCTTTGGAATCACGATCAACACAATGACACTTGGTGGAATAGCCGTGGCCATTGGTGACTTAGTCGATGACTCAATTGTTGATATTGAGAACATCTACCGGCGACTAAGAGAGAACAAGCAATTGCCGATTACCGAACAGAAGGCTCCGATTGAAGTCATCTTTTCTGCTTCTAGTGAGATTCGAAATTCGATCGTATACGCGACCCTAATCGTTGTGCTTGTCGTAGTGCCACTGTTCATGATGTCGGGACTCGAAGGGCGTTTGTTTGCGCCACTGGGGATTGCCTACATCGTCGCCCTGCTTTGTTCTCTAGCTGTTTCATTGACCTTTACACCGGTATTGGCCAGCTTTCTGCTGCCTAGGGCTCGGTTTCTAGCAGATAAGCGAGAACCGCTTTTCATGCGTTGGCTCAAATCAGTCGATGAAAGAATGCTGCGGTGGACATTGAATCGCCCACGACTGGTGCTTGGTTGCGTAAGCTTGCTGGTGCTGCTTAGCTGCTTAACGCTGCCTTGGATGGGCGGCGAGTTCTTGCCACCATTCAACGAAGGGACGGCGACGATCAACTTGAGATTAGAGCCTGGCACTTCGCTTTCTGAAAGCCAACGCCTCGCAGCTCGCGTGGAATCGATTATTGTCGAAGTCCCTGAAGTACTTTCCGTTGCTCGGCGAACAGGACGAGCGGAACTGGATGAGCACGCTGAGGGTGTTAACAATACAGAGTTCGAAGTTCGCTTCGCCGAGCATAAGACTGACAAACAGGGCTGGTACTACACTATCCTTCGAGCTATCCCTGTCGCCCACTTGTGGAGTTTTGAGTACCATGGTCGCCCGCAAGAAGTAGTCTTTGCTGACCTCCGTGATCGCATCTCCAGCATCCCCGGAGCGGCTGTCAATATTGGCCAACCGATCTCGCATCGACTGGATCATATGGTATCAGGTATTCGCGCTCAAATCGCCATCAAGGTCTTTGGGCCAGATCTCCGAGAATTGCGAACGGCCGCCTATGATATTCAGGCTCGCATGCAATCGATTGATGGAGTCGTCGACTTGCAGATCGAGCCTCAGATTGAAATTTCCCAAGTTCAGATGCGAGTCAAGCGCGAACAAGCCGCGCGTTACGGTTTAGCTCCGGGAGATGTCGCCGAGCTTTTGGAGACGGCATTCAAAGGCCGCGTCGTTTCACAAGTCATCGAAGAGGATAAGTACTTTGCGATGGTGGTATGGTATGACGAAGATTCTCGCCGTGATCCAAAGGTTATCGAAGAGACGATTATCGAAACGCCATCAGGTGCCAAGGTTGCGTTGTCTCAAGTTGCCGAAGTACTCGACACCACCGGACCAAACGTTTTGAATCGCGAGAACGTGCAGCGCCGAGTCGCCGTCTTCTGCAATGTACAAGGGCGAGACCTTTCCAGTGTTGTCGCTGACATCAAAGCGGCTCTCACACCCGTGGAAGCAAACCTCCGCGAATTGCCTGGCGAATACTATCTGGACTATAGTGGCCAATTCGAAGCTCAACAAGAAGCCACATTACGACTTTGGGGACTGGCCATCCTGAGTATGGTGGGCGTTTACTTGCTGCTGACGAAAGCGCTCGGTTCACAGCGAGCCGCTCTACAAGTCATCGCCAATGTTCCATTGGCAGCTTTGGGAGCCATCATCGCTTTGTTGGTCGTCAACCGTCCTGAAATGGCAGAATTGTCCAAGCATGCTTGGTATACCTGGCCGCTGTTATGGGTTCAAGCGACTCACCTATCGCTCGCCCATTGGGTCGGCTTCATTACGTTGATTGGCATCGTAAGCCGTAACGGGATCATGATGATTTCACATTATCAACATCTTATGGACGTTGAAGGCATGCCGTTCGGAAAAGAGATGATTATTCGCGGCAGCCTCGAACGATTGGCCCCGGTGATGATGACTTCGATGACAAGTTTTATTGGCTTAGTTCCATTGCTTTTCGGCTATGGAGAACCAGGAAAAGAGATCCTGTATCCACTATCTGTAGTTCTCTTTGGCGGCATGCTTGCATCTACAATACTCGACCAAATCGTTACACCGGCGTTGTTCTATCTCTTTGGATCAACCGCTTCTCACGCTCAAAAGTAGAGTAACCTCTAAAGAAGAGTCATTAGTGTTTGCAAACTTGTCTACGATTAAGTGGTTTTGCCTTTCTACGAGTTCAGTTGACCTGAGTTGGATGTTACGGCTGGCGCAACGCGTTAACGATCGGTATTGTTGCCACTTGAATCGCGGGAGCCATCCCCGCAACGATTCCAACGGCCAGTGAAACTAAAGTACCCGTGATGCCTAAGCTCAGCGTTGCACGGAAAGCGATCGTCGCACCTTCGGCTCCGATAGCAAAGCCGCCGAACTGGAGCGTTACGAGCGCCAATAGCGTTCCGCTGATTCCACCCACTAAGCACAGCAATGTGCTCTCTGTGAGGACCAGTCTCAGCGCAGTTAGCGGTCGAACACCAATCGTTTGCAGAACCGCATATTCTTTAATGCGATCTTGCACGCTCATTACAGTCGTTGTGGCAACCAGGGACAGCACCAATCCCACGCAGGCGTAACCGAGCCAATGAGCAAAGCCGATGAGATCTACCAAGTCCGAAAGCGTGCTCGCTTGAAACGCACCTTTGCGCCGAGTCTTGGTCGCAACCGAGCCAGAACGCAATGAGGCATCGATTTCGCTAGCCACACGGTCGGGGTCAGCATCCTCATTCAGAACAACTTCGTGCTGGGTCACCAAACCAGCAGCCTCATGCCCTCTCGTATACTGAAGGAATGCCAAACTGGTGTAGATGAGATTCTCTTCGGAAGGAACGGTCGATTCAAACACGCCAGCCACGCGCACCGAAATCTCGCCAATGGAGAACTGATCGCCGGCTTTCAATCCTCGACGCTTCGCTACGTTCTTCCCAACGATCGCTGCGTCGCGTTGAGACTGAAACTGCTGCCAACTGCCGCTCACCAGCTTGATCGGTCGTGACTGTTGCACTTGAGTAGGGTTCGCGCCATTGAACACAACAATGTCCAGGCTAGCTCGACAGTTGTTAGTCCACACTTGAATCGGCATGACAGTTTGAACGCCCGGAATCTTCTTGATTTTCTGCGCATAGTCTTCAGGTAGTCGGCTGGTTGTGGGGCAAAATCGATTCTCCTGAAATACGATCAGTATTCGATCTGCATCGCTGCCCGTAGTCATTCGATGGAGGCCTTCCTGGATTGAACCTACGAAACAAAACACAAACATCGCTACCGCAGTGCCAGTGACCGTCAGTAGCGTTCGTGTTTGATGTCTCCACAGGGTTCTAAGTACGTAGGCAATCATTGC
>CAYWNG010000705.1:0-3518 GCA_964458685.1 uncultured Pirellulaceae bacterium | reverse complement strand
CAAGAAGTAGTTGTTAGGCTCGCACAATTCACTACATTGATGCCACCGTAGCAATTGTTACGGTGGCATTTTTGTTGTGCAGGCTTGAGACTTGAGACTTGAGACTTGAGTTCCTTAAGCACTGCTTTTTCAAACTTCAAACTTCAAACTTCCCCAATGCCAGCGAATCTCACACCACAGTATCACAAAGCCGAAGCGGCCTATCGCCAAGCCGAAACGCCTCAGGAGGAATTGGAATGCCTTCAGGTGATGCTGCGCGAGATTCCCAAGCACAAGGGAACCGATAAGTTACAAGCTGAGCTGAAGGCCAAGATTGCTAAGGTCAAGGCGGAGAGTGCCAAAGCATCGACTTCAACCGGAGGGAAAGCGACCAAGATTCCTAAGCAAGGCGCTGGGCGCGTTCTGCTGTTGGGAGCTCCGAATGCAGGGAAAAGCCAACTGCTGGCGTCGCTGACTCGAGCGCAACCTGAGATCGCGCCCTATCCCTTCACTACGCAGGCGCCGCTTCCGGGCATGATGTTCTTTGAAGATTGCCCATTTCAGTTGATCGACTTGCCAGCAGTCTCGGCCGACTTTCTTGAACTTTCCACGACGGGGTTGGTTCGCGGAGCGGACCTTGTTTTCTTAGTCATTGACTTGGCCAGCGATAGCTTGATCGAAGACACGCAAGCTGTTCTCGAGCGATTCACGACCGGCAAGACGCGTCTGGGGCGTGAGACTTGCTTGGACGAAGAAGACGTTGGCGTCAGCTACACAGCCACACTAGTCGTTCTCAACAAATGCGACGATCCCTCGGCACAGGAGCGGCTTGCACTGCTGGACGAATTCATCACGCTGCCCTTTGATCGACTCCAGGTGAGCGGAAAAGATGGAACAGGCTTAGATCAACTGCGACGTGAAGTATTTCAGAGGTTGGAGATCGTTCGCGTTTACGCCAAACATCCCAAAGAAAAAGAGCCAGATCGGACTAAGCCCTTCACGATCCGTCGCGGCGAAACCTTGGTTGAAGTCGCGGCCAACGTGCACCGCGACATGGCAACCAATCTAAAGTCAGCTCGCGTTTGGGGAGCCGCAGTACATGACGGAACACCTGTGAAACCCGACTACCAACCGCTAGACGGTGATGTAGTCGAATTGCACCAGTAGAAACCGGCACATTCCATGTGCTGTCCGTTGCTTTCCAGATTCCTCGTTCCCAGGGTCTCCCTGGGAACGCACCGTCTTCGAGGCTCCGCCTACTTCTTGCTGTTTTCCTTTACTTTCTACTTCGAGGCTTTGCGTTCAAGCTGCTCGCCTATAAATTCCGTCAGCTTCTCCCCGCGTAGTTCTCGCGAAGTTCCGATGATCTGGCCAGTGTCGCCGTCGATCAAAAGCACAAACGGAATTCCAGAGACATCGTGTTGAACGCCAATCGATGTTTCCCAGCCTTTGCCTTCGTAAATCTGTGGCCAAGGTAGTTCTTTGTTGGTCAAGAACTCTTTGACTTTATCCTCTTGGCCTTCGAAATCGAAGCTCACTCCCAGGATTTCAAAACCCTTGTCGTGCCAATCTGCGTAAGCTTGCTTCATGTTGGGAATTTCAGCGATACAAGGTCCGCACCAAGTTGCCCAGAAATCCAGCATGACCAGTTTGCCAGCGAACGACTTAGGAAACTCGATCTCACTACCATCTATGGTCTTTGCTGTGAAGGACAACGCTTTTTTGCCGATGCGAAGGTCGGGTGGAAGCGGCAACTGCGGAAGCTTGGCATCAGCTTCACGAAGTTCCAAACTGCCCTTGCTTAACACGAGCACGTAAGTGGTTCCTGTGAAGTTGAAAGGTTGGCCAATTCCTGCCATTTCAAACCGCTGGCTAATACGTCCGTTGCCATCTCGATCGATGGGTAATCGTGCTTCCTCAGTCAACATTCCGGAAACAAATGTCGAGAACTCCTTCCCGTCCAATTGAAATGCATACTCGAAACCAAAGTCCGAGTAGTAGAGCACGGTATTCTTTAATTGCTCGCGACGCTTGTCTTCAGGATCGAAGCGGTACATCATGATCTTGCCAAGTTTGCCATCGCCAAGATCAATCTTTGCTTCGCCGTTGTGCGTTCCTGTAGGTTGTTTCTCCCAGGTCACTTCACCGTCATTGGTTAAGTCGCCATCGCGATTGGAGTCGACTGCCAGTCTCTGAGTGCCATCTTCGGCCTCATTTAATACGAAGGCGTATTTGCTGTCCCCGAATACGAAGAACCCGTACTTCGGCGCTTCAAAATCTTCAGGGATCTCCTTGACGATCGAGGCTTCCTGGTTCATTTCTGCGCGGACTGGTCGGAAACCACCGACCTTAGACGTTACGCCACTTTCCAAAAATTTCACCTTTACGTCTTCTGCGAAAACCGCTGTGCTAGACGCGATGGTCAGTCCTATCACACAATGGGTTACGAAGCGTTTGATTCTCATTATTCACATTTCAAATTTACGAAGGAAAAACGAAAGGGCTGGCTCAAAACGATCAGTCCTCGGGCATCGGACGACCTTTGGTTTCAGGAAGGAAGAAAATCACGACGATCCCCAGCAGGAAGACTAAGCTGACCCACATCGTTGCATCGCGAAACGCGTCCAGTTTAGCCGCAGCCTTAGCCAAATCGTCCGCACCTTCGGGCAGTTTAGCAATTGCAGCTTCCCCCAACCTCTTCTGCAAAAGGCCCAAAGTAAACGGCCCCGTTGCAGCCAAGAATCTGCCGACGTTGTAGCAAAAGCTTGTTCCAGTACTTCGCATTCGCGTCGGAAAGAGCTCAGGCAGATAGACGGCGAATCCAGCGAAGAGAGCAAGCTGGAAGAAGCCCATTACGGCACTCATCCACATCTGGTCCGCACTCTTGAACAGTTGGAAATATCCATTGGTTGCCGCAAGCGCTCCGATGAACAAAATGACGAAGGTCGCGCGGCGGCCTAATCGTTGCGCTATAAAGGGAAAGGACAACATGCCGAAGAACGCGCCGAGGTTTTGGATGATGCTGTTGAGTCCCTTGTAGTAAGCACCTTGACTACTCAGTTCAGCCTTGATCGCTACTTCATCCAATCCTTGAGCTTTCAGTTTTTCGGTCAAGGAGGTGTTGATCACATCGCCTACCAGTTCAGGTGCGAAGAAACCGATGCCCCAGAGACCAATCACGCCCGAGATACATAGCAACATCCCTAACAAAGCAGGCTTTCGCCAACGCGCTTCGCCGAGCAAAGAGGTGTAGGAGCCGAACTTGACACCTGTCGCGCGGCCAGCTTCGCGTGCTTGAACCCACTTCTCGGGCTCTTTGAGTTTCAGTTGAATAAACACACAGAGAAACGCAGGAACAGAACCGATTAGAAAAGCTACTTTCCATGCGGCATTCTCAGAAAGACTTCCCGACTTAATCAAGCTTCCCATCCAGATACTGATCACACCCGCGGTAATGTTGCCCACAGCAGAAAGCGCTTGCAGTAGACCCAATGCAAAGGGGCGAGATCGATCGGGAAGCGTATCGGCAATTAGCGCCA
>CAYWNG010000704.1:0-3522 GCA_964458685.1 uncultured Pirellulaceae bacterium | reverse complement strand
ACTGTCGTCGCCAAGCTCCCAAAGAGCCATCGTTAGCGCAGCCTGTTCTGCAAGAGAAGCTTGAGCCATCTCGTAATGTGTTACATCCTCCCATTCACTAGAATAAACGCTTCCTTGAGGATCGACTTTTAGCGAACGGATTGCATAGTTTTGGCCTACCATCTGTTTAGCGATTTCATGATGCTCGGCTAGCGACTTGGCTATTACGATCACCCAGGCCCTATTGCCCCCTAATTGCTCGATGTAACGATACAGGTCGTATCGACCTTCGTCCAACTTCAACGAGGCTGATTCAGCAACTACCCGCCGCAGCGATTGATCTTCAGCAATTGCTGGTCTACGAGTGATTAATGAAAGATTTACTGACTGGCTTTCTCCTTCATACACATATCGATGATTCTGAATCTCAGTGAGGGTTGAAGTATCATCCCACTCTTCGAAATGATCCAATGGATCGGGGAGATCTAGTCGGAATTCACTGCTGATCAATTCTGCCTTACTAAAGAGAACATCGACCCGTAAGTCCGGAAAATCTTGGAGTATCCAAAAGCTGCTGGCCGCAAATCCGTCCTGCTTTTGAGCCTGACAGAGCCGGTCTAGCTCTTCGTAAGGCACGGACCACTCTACCCGCGTACTTCCAACAGTTCGATCGATTACACAATCTACGCGAGGCTCGCCATCGATCCTTGCTGTAGCGATCGAGCGGACCATCCAGCCATGTTGGCCACAGAGTTGCTGCAACTGCTGGAATTCTTCAAGTGTTAGTCGAGCTAAATATCCGAAATCTCGAAACATCACTCCCCTATGATCAAGAGCGAAAGAGACCATTGGATCATCTTCTGCACGTGTCTCAAAAGGCAGCTTACCCCGCTGTTTCACAGTAGCAAGCTGAGCGGCAATTGCGTCCCGAAGCATTGCTTGCTCGTTTGAGTTACTAGCTGTAAGCCAAGTTAGTTCATGAGGTTGATGCCAAGAGATAACTTGAGCAAACCGCTGAGGTTGATCACGATTCCAGTCGGCAAAAACACGTAGGATCTCTGCTCTCAACGAACGGCTCCTTGTGTTGCCTGCAATCTCGGTAAGCCGACCGGAGCAGCCGTAGAAGGCTCTGGCGACAAGAGGCAGCCCCTGATTGTCTGAAGCAACGATCGCGTCCAATAACTTAGGATAGAGTTCGTCAGGCAAGAGATGAAAATGAGCGAGAACTGCGCAGCAATTTAACAATTGTCCGCCTAGTGGCAGCGACTTGGCTATATCTGCAATTTCTTCGGCAGTTCGCGTTGCCATCCTCCACGGGGCAGACTCTAGCTGCTCAATAACTTCCATTGTTTCCCCCAAGCTGCTGGCACCGAGCATTTCAATCCAATCGGCACTTGAGGGCTGGAGAGGACCGTCGCTTGGATAGGCCGCGAAAACACGGACTAGGTTCTTTGGATTCTCTTGGAGTACTTCTGAATTTTCTAGCAGCCAACTACGGACGCTAGCGGGCGGTAGTGCCGTCGCTCGCTCATAAACTTCATGCATCTTATTCGCAGAACACTCTTGCAACTGCTTTAGGGTAACATCAACTGCCAATTGTGTTCGTAACGCTGCTTCCTGCCGACTCTGCCAAATCATCGCGGCAACTGCCGATATGGCGAAGAGTATCAAAAAAATCGCTGTACCTGTCGACTTCGGACGTTGGCCTATTGCCCGTTTCAGTTTTCGGCTAAACACGATGGGCCTAGCCTGGATCTTTTGACCATTCTGGTAGCGTCCAAGATCATCTACGAAATCTTTTGCATCTGCATACCGCTCGTCGGGGGCTTTCCGCATGCACTGCTCGCAGATTACAACAAGATCACGAGGAGCATCAGGGCGCAACCGTTTGATTGGGAAAGGCATATCTAACAGAACTTTCTGTAGCACACTTTGGTAGCTGTCACCCTTAAACGGTGGCTGCCCCGTAAGTAGTGCGTAAAGTAACGCGCCTAAACCGTAAACGTCGGTTCGCTCGGTTATCGTTCCTGAGGCTAACCCCGTCTGTTCTGGAGCCATAAACCCCGGAGTTCCCACTGCAACTCCGGCGGTCGTAAGCGCCAGCCTGTCATCCAACGCATCCTTGGCCGCGCCAAAATCAGCCAGCTTAACCTGTCCGGTCCTGTCGATCAGCACGTTTTGCGGCTTCAGATCGCGATGAATGAACCCAAGGGAGTGCAGATGCTGGACCGCCTCAGCCACCTGCCGTACCATTCTTACCGCCTCGCCTATTGGCAAGACTCCTGTAGCGATTGACTGAGCGAGGTTACTCTCAATCCACTCGAAGACCGCGAATTGGATCCCATCATGATTCCCGCGATCAAGAAATTTGACAACATTGGGATGAGACACTGTCGCAGCGATCTCTATTTCCAACGAGACTCGCTGACTCTGCTTTGGGCTAAGCCTCTCAAAAAGCTTGATGGCTACGACCTGACCATCAACGATGCGATGAGCTCGATAAACACTGCTTGCACCAATGCATTGCTCTAGTCGATACGCTTGGTCACCAGCCCCTAGAGTACGACCCGAAAACTCAGTCTCGCTGAATAACAACTGCCCCAAAAGGTTTTGATCGTAGAGCTTCGTCAATCGGCTTAGCACAGCTTGACATCGATCGCATCCATCCAAATGGTTCTCCAGCCACGGCGCACTCTGAAGTGTACTTTCTGCATCCTGAAGAAACTGCGCAAGTAGAAGACGCGAAGGACAGTCCATGAGAACTTGCTCAATTCAGCTAACCCAAGGGAAGACAAACCAATTTCGACCATACCTAGCGAGCGTCCGATCCCCCAGAACAATGGCCATCAATGCCCGAGCCGGATCGGCATGGCGGATCGGCACAGCAATCTTGAAGTCAACTATAGTACGCTCCGACCTTACAGATCAGCCAAGCGTAACAGAATCTCGACTAGCCAGCTCTTGGAGTGCGTTGCGAACGCGATTTCTAGCTACATAGACACTGCTCATGCTCATATTCAGTTCTGCCGCTACATCGCGTGCGTCAGCGCCGTCGATAGCCGTGCGACTGAAGGCTTTCCATGTCTTCTCGCTAACTCGAGATTGGACGATCAGTACCCAAGCCTGGGCTTGTTCCACAAGTTGACTAAAGGCCTCCGAAAACTCGGTCTCAACTTCTTCGCAAGATAGTGCAGCTGCAGCCTGAAGCAAATCACTTGAGAAGCTCAGTGGCCGCCTAATCTGCTTTCTGCGCTGGTCCATTACCGCGTTCTGCAAAACACGGTGAAGCCACCCGCGAAAAGACCGCTTAGGATCGTAAATGAAGGTGGGTAGGTGCTCGATTAACTTGCAGTACACATCGCTCAGTGCTTCAAATGCAGCCGATTCACTGAGTCCCATTTGCCGACCCCAGCGCAACAACATTGGCTCATACTTCTGCAAGAACAATGTCCAGCTATCGTCATTTCCAGATCGACAAATGCGGCGGATGCCTATGGTCTGCGCCCGGTACCCGAAATCCAGTTTGCCGACTATATCTATCCC
>CAYWNG010000703.1:0-3531 GCA_964458685.1 uncultured Pirellulaceae bacterium | reverse complement strand
CCATTGGGTGCGAATATGCTGGCTCGTTCGCCGAGCCCAATGGTGTTGGACGTTCCATCGGTAATGTCACCATGGCGAATGGCCATGTTTCGGTGGAACATACCGTTAAAGGGCTGCTCCTCATACATTGCACTATAGCGCGGAGCGTTCGCTGGATCGCCACCACCTAAGCAAGCGATATAACTACAGTGCGCAAGGTCTCCAATGCCCAACGTTCTCGGCCAAACATTGACCGGTTGGTCCCAGGCATCCGATGGGCACTGGTAAACGGAAACGCGGGTGCTTCGCGCAACTTGGTTTACAGGGTTAGCGATCGGTAATCCGAAGTTGATTGCGCTGTGCAACGAGCCCAGCTCTAACTGCGGAAGCATCAGAGCGAAGAAACTCCATCCTGGACCGATCTCCGGTACTGGATTGTTGCCTCCACCAGGCCATGGTCCGGTCACTGTTGAGATAAAGCCGGGCGGAAAGCGACGGTGAGCCGATTCATAGTTGTGTAGGGCAAGGCCCATTTGCTTGATGTTGTTCGAGCACTGCATCCGACGAGCGGCTTCTCGAGCTGATTGAACCGCCGGCAACAAAAGACCGACCAGTATGCCAATAATGGCAATCACAACAAGCAATTCAACCAGCGTAAATCCGACTTTGATATGGCGCTTCACAGTGATTTTCCTCAGGCAAGATAGAACAAATAGATAGGCACTACTCAAGGTGTGCCAATAGCGTCCCAATTCACCTTGAATTGGCGAGTCAATCGAGTGTTGTGGCTGGCTGAGGAGATGCGACAGCTAGAGAGGTCGCCCAGTGGCTCGCTGAATGCTCGATTTGCTGCGTTATTGTATTGAGACTCATTCTCATTTCAACTGTCTCGCGATGCTTTTCCTAGCATTTTGATCCGATTCCTAGGCTGGAGGCTCTTCATTTCCCGCCCCTCTGGCGGTGCGCGGAAGTTCTTGGTCAGCTCACACCACGACTCTTCAATTAGAATTCAGGACCGAGTGGATTTCGATTACGCAGCGGTCCACTCCGCGCGCTGATGGCCAGTGCCGTAACACGAGAAAGCGTTTGGGGGAAGCGTGATGTTGAAGGTCGACAAAGAGAGCTACATTCGTCACTTGGATTCAGTCATAGCGAACGGAGCTAAAGACCCCAAGAATCGATCGATGGCACGTTGCGAAAAAGCGTATCTCGTTGAAGAAGCACTGACCGAAATCAAGCAGTCCCTGTTCGTAAAGTAAGGCCGCATAGAACTCAATTCGTTGCGTCAGAATGGCAGAAAGTCCGTGGAGTCCATGATCACCGCCGCAAAGTGTAATTCCCTGAATATCTTGCGATTTCGGCTTCGAACACTCTTCGTTGGTGTTGCAATTCTATCGATTGTCTTCGCCTACGGGGCTGCGTATTATCGAGTCTCTCGTCGTGGAATTGCCGAGGCAAAAGACTATGGCTTAACTGGATTCCTATATCTCCCTGCCGACGAAGTATTCGCATCGGAAGACCTTTCCGAACATCAGCGGATGGCTTTGATATTCGGATTAGCAAACTGGATTGATCAACATGTTTTCGGCGGTCCGCCGCCCGTACGCTGCATGATGTTTCGTTTGACTTGACAATCGTGATAACTCCCGCCCATGCCGGGCGCACACCAAAGAATGCACGCGAGTCGCCGAAAGCGTGCTGTGGTAGTGGGAAGTTACGCGCGGCGACTGCGTGATTTCGGACCATCGTCGCCGGAGCTTCACTTGCCATGACTCTTATGAAATGGTTCTACATCGAGGTTACGGATGCACAGGGCGTTGAGTATCACGACGAGTGCCGTGCTCCCAATGAGCGTGACGCAAGGGAGGCGATCGAAGGATTGGGCTACTCGATAAAATTGATTCGAGTAAAACGGCTTAAGACCTGCCTCGCGACTGTTCCGCTATATGTCTATTACTTGGTGTACATCAAACTATTGACGTACCGCTTCCGAAATCAGAATCCCTAAATGGCCTGAAAGGGCAAAACAACAAAGCATCTTTCCAACCGATCCTGATTGGACTCGCCCATGCTTCAGGCGTAATATTCGGCATAACAGGTACTGCATTTTTGCTCACTGCATAGGACCATGCCCAACAGGTAGCGGACCAGAGTTTGGCCATTGGTACTGTGCTAAGATAAAAATACAGCCGTCTGGATCGATGACGTCTGACAATCGTCTGAAAACGCAATTCACTTACCAGCGAGACTTGCGAACGATGTCGACCGACTTAGGAATGAAAGTCTCACCAGACCAACTAAGAGAAATGCTGCCCAGAGCAGTACTGTCCTTTCGTGGCTACAACCAGACGAACCTGGGACGGACGCCTGAGCTTCTCAAGCATGAACGCTATGGAGAGGTCGTTGCCGATTATCTGAATCGCGCTAGTCGGATTTGTGCTGAAGCGACGGGCAAACCTACCGATCTTGTCGCGAGAGTTCGGCGATCGGAAGAGACTAATCTCGAGTCGTATGCTGAAGCGGTCGCTCTGATTGTCAGCGTCGAGATGGCGCAGCTTCGATTGCTCAAGGATCTATTTAACATCGACCATAAGTTTGCGATGGTCAGCTTTGGCTTCAGCTTGGGAGAAATCGCAGCTGTGGTTGCTGGTGGCATCTTGGAAATGGACGATGCGCTTCGAATTCCGCTTACGCTGGCGAACGATTGTGCCGCGCTGGCTGAAGGCGTTTCTTTAGCCGTCCTCTTCTCGCGAGCAGAGAAGCTCCCCATCGAAGAGGTGCAACGATTCTGTTTGGAAATCACAGGTGAAGGGAAGGGTACGATCGGGATCTCCACTATCCTGGCCCCAAACTCGGTTCTCGTTTTGGGGCAAGGCGGGACTATGGATCGGATGCGTGAGGAGATCCATCGGGCGTTTCCCAAACAGCTCTTTCTGCGCGTTAATCAAGGTCAATGGCCACCTCTGCACACGAGCATTATGTGGCAACGCGCTATCCCAAACCGGGCGGCTGTACTTATGCAGCATACCAAGTTTCGCATGGAGAAGCCGACTCCACCAATTCTCTCACTGGTGACAGGAAAAGCCAGTTATGAAAAGCTGAACGCCTTAGACCTAATCCACAAATGGGTAGACCATCCACAACGACTCTGGGACGTGATTTACGAAACTCTCGTCATGGGAGTCGAGACCTTTATCCATGTGGGGCCGGAACCTAATATTGTTCCAGCAACACTTCGCCGATTGCGTGACAACGTCGAAGGGCAGGCTCGTGCGAGTTTTGGCGTTCGAGCACTGTCAGCCGTTGTAAAACGTCCATGGCTTCAAGCCTACTTGCCGCAACGAACCGCTCTGCTTCGAGTCGCTTCGATTCAGCAGGTTAGTCTTGAGGATTGGCTATTGGAGCAGAACGACATTGGCAGGTAGTTGCAGGTTGAGAATTGTTCCAACGGAGAACGCTTCAACTGAGAACGCTCCAAACCGGCTAAAATCAGAACTATCGTCCCCGCGTTAGACTGTTGACGAAAGGTACCGCGATGAGTCGCACTGTGTG
>CAYWNG010000702.1:0-3547 GCA_964458685.1 uncultured Pirellulaceae bacterium | reverse complement strand
AATGTCGAGCGGATCTGGAAGATCAGCTTTGTTGGCAATACGCTATTTGGCAGCGATGTTCTGAAGACCAAGATCGACTCCAAAGACTCGTGGATGGGCCTCAAGCCATTTGCGAACATCGCTAACAAAATGAAGATTGAAGATGACGTCCAAGCATTGATCGAACTCTATCGTTCACTGGGCTACTTCAATGCTCGCGTTGACTATTACATGGAGTACTTGCCAGACACAAGTTGGGTCGACCGTCACTGGGTGAATGTTACCTTTGTGATTGATGAAGGCCAGCAGTTTAAAGTGCGAAGTATCTCGGTCGTTGGCAATAAGTATCCCCCGTTCACAAGCGAATTGCTATTGGGATCGATGGACCTCAAGCCTGGCGATGCGTTTAATCACGCGAGGATGAGCAAGGATCAGCGGCGAATTCGTAGCGACTTTTATGGTCGCGATGGATTCATTCACGTTGACGTCGCACCTCAGGCGGTTTTCTTGGAAGAACCAGGTTGGCTAGATCTTGTGTACAAGATTAACGAAGGCAGTCAGTACGTTGCTGGCGATGTCAACATCCACATGGTTGGCGATGACAATCACACTAAGCGACAGGTCGTTCTGGCTCAACTAAGTGTCGTACCTGGACAATTGATTGATCTCCGCGAATTAGAAGCTTCGGAACGACGACTAAAACTGATTCAAGTCTTCGAAGACAATCCGGCAAACGGCGAACCTCCGAGAATCGAAGTTCGTCGAGCGGATAAGGGCCGAGGCGACTTGTAGAAGACCCGGCGAAGATGCTGTGTCTAACAAACATTGTGCTCGACACAGCTTGGTAAAACAGTTATTTAGCTTGCAACCCTTAACGACGAGTAACCGTGAGCATGCCGAGAGACCTCACAGCACAAATGAAACTGACAAAGTCTTCGACAAGACTTTGCAGCGGGCTCGTCGTCATTTTCTTGGCGATCACCGGCTGTCAGCATTTCGCTCATCAGCGTCCGATGTACCAGCCGCCGACAGCACAATCCGTCATTCATGGCAACAATTCCGTGGGAGTCGATCAGTCATCGATGGACTCTTTGGAAGTGCCAGTCATTGAGCCTAACACCGATTTGAAGCCCAGCAGCGCTACCAATCAATCATCGAACAACAGAGTATTGAATAGCAGTTCTTCGACAACCGATTCGAACGAACTGCCTTCGTTTCGCCGCAAGCCACAAACGCCTCCGCAGCAAACGAATCAACAAGCAAAGTATTTTGGAAACGATTCGAATTCGGCAGCAAGATCGTTTGTGCAGCAAGGTGCTTACACTCAGCAAAGCGAAACAGCGCGAAGTCAAATTGCTCCGAGCGGTTGGTCGCAGGCGACCACCACACAATACACAACAGGCCAAGCGGGTTTTGCTCAGCAGGGCTTTGCTCCTCAAGGTTTTGCTCAACAGTCAAACATCCAGCAAGGCGTCTCATCGCAGCTTACCGCCTTTGACAACACAAGCGGAGGAAACGCTGGTGCTAATCGAAGTTCCAACAATCAGAGTTTGATTGGTGCGCCTCGACCGATCTTAAGTCCTTACGCTACAGTTCGAGGCCAATCCGGTTGGGTACCATCGAACGGTGGTGGTGGCGGACTGATCGACAACACACCATCGGTGCCTAATAGTCCGCTAGGTTCTGCGCCAGGTTATGCCGGAACCATTGCTCCAGGCACATTGGGTGGACAAGGTACAATCGCACCTGGTGCAACAGGCTACGATCCTTCGCTAGATGTTCCGACAATGTCTGCTCCCGGTGGATATCAACCGCGCGTCGAAGTGGCACCGCTAGATATCTATCTGCAAGAAAAGCGAACGGGGCGAGTCATCCTGGGTGGTTCGGTGAACAGCGATTTGGGAGTGGCTGGGCAACTGATCATCGACGAACGCAACTTTGATATTCGCAGGTTGCCACGAAGCTGGTCTGATTTCTTTAGCGGCTATGCGTTCCGTGGAGCGGGACAATCGTTCCGTATCGAGTTGATGCCCGGTAATCAGGTCGAACGCTATACAGCTAACTGGACTACGCCCAACTTGTTCGGCTACATGCCATACAGCCTGTCAGTCGGTGGCTATTACTTCACTCGACAGTATCGTGACTGGACCGAACGACGTATGGGTGGCCGTGTAGGCTTGGGTTACAACATTACTAAAGACTTGTCGATCGGTACAGAAATCCGCGGCGAACAAGTGAAGATGTCGAACCCAAGAATCAGAGGCGTTCAAAAATTAGAAGACGTTTTGGGCAAAAATGATCTCTATTCCGTTCGCCTATCCTTGGCTCATGACACGCGTGATAGCGCGTTCCTGGCTACCGAAGGTGGACTGTTGCAGTTAATGTACGATCAAGCGTTTGGATCGTTTGATTATCCGCAAGGGCAAGTCAACTACTCACGCTACTTCCGAGTCCGTGAGCGAGCTGACGGCATGGGCCGACACGTCTTGGCAACGACATGGAGGGTGGGAGTATCGGGAACGAACACCCCAATCTATGAGAACTTCTATGCGGGTGGTTTTAGTTCGATGCGCGGTTTTCGCTTCCGCGGTGCAAGTCCCGTCGAGAACGGCGTGCAGGTCGGTGGTCGCTTTATGTTCTTAGGCAGTCTTGAGTACATGTTCCCGCTTACAGCCGATGAGATGTTGCGAGCGGTAGCCTTCGTGGACTACGGTACTGTCGAGCAAGAGATTACGATGAGGCAAGATAACTTCCGCGTAGCGCCAGGTCTTGGACTTCGAATTGCAGTGCCGATCCTTGGACCGGCTCCACTAGCCTTTGACTTCGCAGCGCCAGTTGCCAAGGCAGATGGCGACCAGACACAAGTCATGTCGTTCTACATGGGATTCACTCGTTAGCCGTTGTGATTGAAAGAGACATGCTAGACCTCAGCCAATGGCAACCGCGACCTAAGCCAACTCGCCTGACTTTGAATGGCCAGTATTGTCGCGTTGAGGCGATGCAAGCGCACCATGCGGACTCACTGTTCGAGGCTTCGACTGCGTCGGGAGTGGAGCAGCGGTATCGCTACCTTACGATTGAACCGCAGTCACGCAGCGAGTTCGATACATGGTTTCAAGTGGCTAGTGCCGGCAATGATCCGCTTTACTACGCTGTGATCGATCAGCAAACTGGCAAATGCGAAGGCCGTCAGTCGCTGATGAGAATCGAGCCAGCGCATGGCGTCATTGAAATCGGAAATATCCTCTGGGGACCGACGATCGCACGGACTAGAGTAGCCACCGAGGCGTTGTACTTGATGGCCGAGTATGTCTTTGACCAGTTAGGCTATCGGAGGTTTGAGTGGAAATGCGATACGCTGAATGAACCCTCGCGAGCGGCTGCGCTGCGATTCGGATTCAAGTTCGAAGGCATCTTTCAGCAGCATCTAATCATCAAAGGCAAGAACCGCGATACCGCTTGGTACGCCATGCTAGACCATCAATGGCCGAGGCTTAAGCGAGCCTATCAAGCTTGGCTATCGCCTGAGAATTTTGACGCAAGTGGAACGCAGATTAAGAAGTTGCAG
>CAYWNG010000701.1:0-3551 GCA_964458685.1 uncultured Pirellulaceae bacterium | reverse complement strand
GCAGCTATAAAGTCGGGATTCTCTCGCGATCGAAGCTCGACAATATCGTCCGCGAAGGTGAAACCCTGCTGCGGCTCGACCGTCACTTGGCCAACCACTTCACGTTGATTCGAACTACTACATCCAGCCACTAATGCGGTCAGGAATGCCAGCCCCATCACGTCCCCGATGATCCCCTGCCAAAAACTCTGTGCCTTCATTTGTGGTCCCTTATTCCGGAGTTGCAATTTCGCCACCATTTCGCGTCACATAGGCGGTCAAGACGTCCAGGTCCGTAGTTGTCGAAAGAGCCCGCACACCGCCGTCGCCAAAAGCAAACTGACAAATTCCGGTGTGCGCACTTCCGAAGCTTGAGTTTGCTAGCGCTGGGGTCTGCGAGCGAGGCGGAAGCAGGGGACGCAGTTCAGTGGTGGAACCACTGACATATCTGCCCATCATTCTGCGATGAGTATTGCGGACCGCGCTAAAAGCACTGCGATCTTCGTTCCTTCCGCGAAGCGAGTTTGGACGGATGTGCTTCTCACCGAAGATCGTTGTATTGCTGGTACCATCCGTGAGACTCGCAAATCTGATCTGGGCTTTCCATTTCGCTAGATAAGGCCTGCCATTGCTGTCTGTCGTAATCTGCTCGGGAATCGCCGGAATAATGGCCCCGATCGAGTTGATGTACAGCGCTGCCGTTCCGAAACTGGCGGCATAGTCCGTAAGCGCTCCGCCGGGGGTTGCGAAATCTCCAATGCTCAACACCGCTGGCGGCCTGGATGGACAGAGATAGTTCGGATTCTGAGTCTGATAAGCTGCTGGCGGTTGATCGGCGACTCGGTAGTGCAGATCGATTAGATCGTATTGATTTCCAGCTTCGATCTGCGGCAGAAGCAAAGCAGGCCAAGTCGCCCAACTGTTCAATGCGTCTGAGTTATCACCAATGAAGGCCGGCGGAAGAAAGCGAAAGGTGCTCTCAAAATTGTGCGTCGCTAATCCAATCTGCTTTAGATTGTTGGAGCACTGTGTTCGTCGCGCAGCTTCTCGAGCCGCTTGAACGGCAGGCAACAAAAGTCCAACGAGTATGCCGATGATCGCTATCACGACCAGTAATTCAACAAGCGTAAATCCCTGCCGAAATAGTCTGTAACTTCCATTCACACGCATTCTGAATCTCCTTTGGGTTAACAAAAAAATTGCAGCCTCCGGCGATCCAGTCAGCGTTATGACGCCGTTTGAATTGCACTAATCGTGCCAGAGCGCAAGCCGTGAGAAGAATTCTTGGAAAGTGAATGTCGAAGTGCGGTTTCTCTTCCTTTTTGGCCCACTATTTCTTCAATCTTGGTAAGCCGCGACATATGGGAAGACTTTACCGAGCGTTTCTTGCGAGGACTAATTTTGCTGGGATGAGTTACATCCAGATGTTGTGCTGGGAATTCCAGATCATTTGCGGAGTCGCCGTAGATGATCTACGCGTTTCACTCACACTCTACAGACTTCAATCTCAGCGCGTTCGTGTAACGGCAAGCAACAGGCGACTGTGTGAGCAACTTCGTTTAAAGGCACTGCCTTAGGTGACTGGCAGAGCAACTCGCTTAACGGCAATGCCATAGGTGACTGGCAGAGCAACTTGTTTAACGGTGTTTAACGGCAAGCCGCAGGCGACTGCGTTCTAGGCGGCTGTGTTTTGGCGTGCCACCAAGATAGCTTCTTACTCCGAATCATGAACCTCAGTCGCCTACGGCTTGCCGTTAAACAATGTTCACGATCTGCATGCGTGAGGGTTGCCCGCGCATCACGGATAGCGGCCAGCAATGGAGAGGTCACTACACAGCAGCACGACAACAGCCCAGCATTGTTCAGGGGAAATCCGTGATATGCGATGCCACTCACAGCAAGTCAATTGCCAGCATACGGGGCGTGATCATCAAATTCGTTACTCGTCGATTTACGTGCGACTTGGCACAGCACTTGCGTTAATGGATAGACGCAAGGCGAGATCGCAACGATTGCGACTTGGCCACTTGATCTTCAGCGACTCCTTAGCCAACTGATGGTCTCTCTGTTTTCTAATTCGATCAACTTCGACATAAACGCATCAATCAATTTTGTGGTCTTTGTGAGTTTTCGTGGCCAGCAAGATTCGGAGGATTGACTCGCGTCTCTCGATGGGCATTATGTGGACTCTCGCTGTCTTGATGGCTGCGATTGCAATAACGTACGGTCCTGCATTTGACGAAAACGGCTTATTGACGGATTGGAAAGAGCGCTCAGTTCTTGGCTTCATCCTAATTAACGGACTACTGGTCGCTCCAACATATCGGATAACTACGATAGTAGACACTGAGGCACAAACAATTCGCATTCTACATCGACTTCTCTTTATCGTCCCGATCTGGAGAAGGTCAATCAGATTTCAGAATGTTGTGGCGATTGACTGCAAGAAGTTTGGACACGATGATTATGGTAACGTTTTGACGGTTGCGATAAGGACACACACTTGCACGCGATCAATCATGTTCCGCCACAACTCAAAGAACTTTCCGAAATACATTAATCAGGCAAGAGACATTGCTAAGATGGTCGGTGTCGCAGTTTCGCCAATGGAACCAGGCACGAACAATCCGATCGACCGAAGCGGCGGGCCAACCGCTTCCTGATGGTTCGATTACTTGCCACCGCTTGGGCATCGAGGCGTTCTGACGCTCCGTAGTATCGGCCTTCCCTTCAAAACGAGAGTCTAACTTGGAAGAATTTCGTCCAGAGTACGTTGAGGCGATTAACTCCGCTCGATGGAATGCCTGGTGGATCGTTGTGCTCGTTTTTCCGATACTGCTTATGACGTTTACCGCCATAAATCGTCGCTTCGGATGCGTCGCATTTCCGATTGCATGCGCTATTACGTGGTTTTCGTTTGTTTTTGCGGTTGAATACTATTGGGATGTTAAAGCACAATCTGCGGTGACGGACGCAGAAATCGCGGATGCTAGTGCTGATACCGGGCGACTATTCGGCCCCGCTGCTGTAGGGGGCCCTCTCGTGTTTGCTTACGTTACAGTGGTGACGGGTTTAGTCTACGGTACGACTGCTGTAATTCGTTCAAAAAAGCTTAAGCGACAGAAACATGTTAAGGATTAGGTTGTTTGCGTTTGCCTAAGCGAGAGTTTCTAAGTGTCAGACTTCAGCAGCTTGGTCAGTGGAACCGATTCAGCGCAGCGCCGCCCTGGGATAGTGTCCGATAGAGCCATTTGCCCTTAAGGGGCAATACACACGATGATCGCCGATTCGTGTTGCGTTTGGCCAAGCTATTTCGTTTCGCAATCTACAGTTACTTCGAAACAACAATGGACATCGTGAGAATTCTACTACGAATCATAAGCCAAGTAGATGTTGACGATGTGAGCAGGAATGACGAGCAAGGCTAGGGGCAAGAATCCAAAAGCGATGAAGTAGAGTGCTGAAAAAGCGATTACGGACAGCACTCCAGACGCTATTCGACCGCGAAAGATCTGGCCTAGCCCAGGAATCAGGAAGCTAAGAACTGCAGCTACTCCGCTCTTCGTTGGTAC
>CAYWNG010000700.1:0-3551 GCA_964458685.1 uncultured Pirellulaceae bacterium | reverse complement strand
TGGGGCCGGTTATGGGGCAAGCTTGGTATTGGGCTCGCTGTGGATGCGATGGCGAAACGACCGTAACTGTTCCTTAGAGGATCATCGATGGATAGTTGGTGTTGTTCTTTTGTGTATCGCGGCAGGTTACCTGACGGAAAGTACCATCTTTGTGTTTGCAAGATTTGACTGGATCGACTTTTTTAGCCAAAGCCTGGGAGCCGTTCTGGCAGGTGTTGTTTTAGTAGGATGGCATTCCAGACGAACGGACAATGAACTGATCTCGGCGGGCTTGGTCGTGGGAGTGATTCTTCTTGGAATAGGAGCCATCTATGCGGTCAGCTAAATTCGCTAGCCTATGTTTGTTGCTACTAGCTGTTGGGCTTGCCGTGGGCAATTATTGGACGGCTACACATCGTTCGACGATTCCATTGAGCCTCAATGGGACGGTGACCAAAACCGAACAGAGATTTGAGAAGCACCATGGCAAGGACGACGTTTACTTGATTTGGATCGATGACGTGGAGTATCAAGTCGATAAAGATCTATTTGAAGAAGTAGCTCAGGGCGATACGCTGCAAAAATCAGCTTGGAGTAAGCAAGTGCTTGTCAACGGGCGGAGAGTGACCTTGGGTTACTCCAAGGACTGGTCTGGAATGCTAATTGCCATGCCTTTAGTGGTTTGCGTTTTTGTAGCAACCATAGTTTTCAGCCTTCAACTCGCGGCGACCCAAACGACCTCCGCCGTACCCACCATGAAATCCGAAGCAACCATGAAATCTGAACCAGCCATTGACTCCAAAGCAGTCGAAGCAAATAGTTGAGTTTCTAAGAGCGGGCTCGCCATTCGAAGTGGTCTAGTCGATACGGTCGATACATTCGGAACACAACTGAGCCCGGCCGTTGCTTCGTTCGGTTTCGCTCAGCGTTTTACATGGTTTCACCCAGTCGGCTCGATTAGCGTAGTGGTACTCGTTTAACGGCAAGGCCCGGACAGTGGCTGCGTCCCATTCGTTTAACGGCAAGCCGCAGGCGACTGTTCTTATCATGCTCGACTTGGACAGCGTGCGTAACGAAACATGGAAGAGCAATCGGAAGAGCAATTGGAAGAGCAGTCGCCTGCGGCTTGCCGTTAAACAACTCACCCCTTCACAACTCTTCTACGCAATAGCTCGCAAGACTAGAATACCCGCATGATATCCCTACGCTATTTTGTCCTGATTCTGCTGACCTTGTGCTGCCGCGAGTCGGCTGCCGAGACCAGCTTGCCGATCAGCGGCCCCATGGCTGGGTTCATGGTGTTCATGCTCGTCTTTGGCTTTACACTTCTTGCCAAGGCCGCTGCGATTCGAGCGACTCGAACATCAACCATTAACGGTGCTCGATTCGCTTGGTTGACTCGAGAGTACTTCCAGATTTCGCGTCAGAAGATCGAGCGAATGTGGTGCTGGTTGGCTCCCCTGACCATGCTGCTCACCGGATGGTTTCGCTGGACTGTCGAATTGCAGAATGCGGGTTGGTCGCAATCGCTGATGTTGGCTAGTTGCTTTCTTCCAACGCTGATCTTCTTAGCTGCCGTGGAAGCGATCGGAGCTCAACTCGATCAATCTCATAAAACAAAGTCTAACCAGCGAGTAGGTCAATCGTGGGCGACAAGACTTAGACTTGGCGAAGTGGCGGGTCTGACGACGTGCTTGCTACCAGTTTTGTTAATCGCCTCAGTCTCCGATGTTTCGATATGGGCCGGGCGAGTCTGGGGGCTTGATCAAACTTTGGTAAGCACCGTTGCATCCATCGGATTAGGCATTCTTTTCGTAATGATCTTTCCTGACTTCCTCACAAAGCTATCTGGAGGAAGGCCCTTGGAAAAAGCTCTCGCCGATCGAGTGCAAGGACTGATGCAACGATCACAAGTTCGTGGCATCGGTGCTGCTTGGATCGCCAGCAATGGGCGTTGGGCAGGAGCCGCGGTGATCGGTTGGGTTCCTGGCTTTCGCAAGCTGTGGCTGGGCGATGCTCTGGTGGGACACTTGAGCCAACAAGAGGTCGACATGGTCGTCCTGCATGAATTGGCTCACGTTAAGCGGCATCATTTTCTATGGCGATTGTTCCCTGTCGTTTGGTCGATGGGAGCCGGTTTGGCTCTGTGGTTATTCGCCGATCAGTTCGGATTCGCCGACTTACTAGCAACCAAGTTAGTTGCCGCGGTGGTGACAAGTTGGTTGCTGTTGTTTGGACTTGGAAACTTGGCTCGACGATGCGAGCTAGATGCCGACTGGACAGCGTGCAATTTGGCGGTCGAGTCCGTCCAGTGGCAAGACGAACTTTCGCCGGCTGAAGCGTTGAGTTCGGCGCTCAGTAAATTGCTCGAAGGCAGTGCCGCTCAGCAGCGTACTTGGTTGCACCCCAGCTTAGAAACTCGATTGGAATCTTTGCGGCAATGGCAAGCGAATTACGAAGCTACTGTTTTGTCTAGTCAAACCAACAGCCAAGCCAACAGGGAATCCAGTGTCGAATCTTTGTCAGCGATCGCGGTCCTTGAGACTCGCCAGCCTGTAATGGCAGTCGACGCGAACTAGCTAGTGGTGGACTTCGCCAGAATTCCGCGCCTTTCACAACCCGAAGCGTTAGTTTTGAAGTTGCGCTAGTAGGCACGAAGTGCCGACATATCCTATGCCGGGGCTGACAATCCCCGGTTTTAAGGCCGCTGAAGTATTGAGCCCCGAAGGTGGCGATACATCAATGTTGTGTGTCGACCCTTCGGGCCTAAACCCTCCGAATTCTCATGTTCCGGTGCCTTCGACACCGGCAGAGGTTGTGTCAGGCCTTCGGCCTTAAATCCAAAAAACACAACTTCAAAAAGCGTTAGTGAGGGACTCTTGAATTTGGCCTGAAACCTCGCTAAAGCCAGCCCCTCGCTGACGCAGCGGGTTGTGCCTTCTCGCTCGACCACGGCCACTCAAGCTGCATAGGTGGACTAAACGGATCTGCCTAACACCTTTTCGCAGATTTGTAGTGGAATTCCTTCAATGCCTGCATAGCGATGACCGATCTTTAAAGGCGTCGCTCCACGCTCCATTCATTCCATGGCACCTAAGGACTTCTACGTGAGCACAATTCCGCTTCCGACTCCAAGTATCGCAGCAACCGACGATTTGTTACACCGAGTTGATTTGGCAATCCGCCAGAACCCACACCTCTCCCGCCATCAAGTTTTTTGCCAAGAAGAATCGGGGATCGTGATTCTTCACGGTCGAGTTTCCACCTTCTTCCAGAAGCAGATGGCCCAAGAGTCATTGAAGAAACTGGAAGGCGTGGAAAAAGTTATCAATCAATTGGAAGTCGACTGGCGATCGTCAGTCCAAGTCTAAGGCTTCCATCAAGGGCCTAGACCATTCGATTTTCTGCGAGGGTTAGAATCGAATGGCAGCGTACGGCCAGTAACTCCCTTGCCGATTCAATGCCGCTTGATTTCAAGCGGCTTTTTTGTTTTTGGGGGTGGAGAGCGCGTCGTCAAGTCGTCTCACTAATTCGCTTAAAATCGGTTCTTCGTGTCCATATACCCTGGGGCT
>CAYWNG010000699.1:0-3567 GCA_964458685.1 uncultured Pirellulaceae bacterium | reverse complement strand
GCACATTCTTCAGAGTAGACTCCGCTGGGTTGGTAATAGGGCCTACCCGGTGGAACCCACAATAACCTCCATGTGCCGCGGTCAACTGTGGCCTGCTGCAATCCTCGCAACATTGGATTTGCCGGGTCTACGGCCTCATAGGCTTCAACACTCTTCCTCGTTAGCAAGGCAGGTCGAGCTGCTCGAAATGCTGATACAAAGTCCTCCGATTGTTTTGATCGCTCGAAGAACTGATGAACACGTCGTTTAAAGTCGTATTCATCCATGAAGTTCAATAGATAGGGTGCCGACTTCCAATAGGACAGCAGATCACGCGATTCAACTAGCTCGGTGAGCTCTCGCATCGCCTTCAGTTGCCGAAGATCGCTTTTGACCAAAACGGATTGTACGCGGGAGGACTCGTCAAGCATGCCTGCGCGATTTGTCGAAGCAGCCAGCCTTTCAGTACGAACCATGACAGATCGGAGAGACTCCTCCAGTCTCTCTTTAGCGGCAGACAGCGCACTCGTCCCCTCGTTCAACCGCCACATGCTCTCTCTATAGTCGTTAATTGCACTGATAGTGTTGTCGACTCGAGTTGAATCGCGCATTAGGAATCGAAGCGTGGCGTGAAAATCAGCATAGTGATCGTCCAACTCCCTTTCATGCCGCATGGTGTACATCTTGTACGGAGTTGCCGACAGCAGAAGCACGCGTGCCTCGGTACTTGGGTCGTCAGGCTTTTCGCGAAACTCAAACAGACGATTGGCCAATTCCGCAGCGGGGTTTGGCTCTTCGCTATCGTTGTTGAGCAGGTCCTTAAACCTCTGGAATTCATCGAGGATAACCAAATCGGGTTCAAGCCAATGCATACTTGCTTCGGCGAGCACTCGTCGTAGTTCGGCGATCAACCGTTTGCACTCTTGCTTAATCTCCTTTGGCAGCTCGGCATTCGAACTTGGCATCGCAATGCAAACCTCTCGGAACCTCTGCAAGATGTGCAGATTCTCTTGCAATTCCAATCGCTCTCCAAAGTTATTCTGAATCTTGGAGTGGGGGCTATGGTAGTGAGGGAAACTATCTACTTGCCGGCGAAATGCTTCTAGGCTCGAGTTAGCCGCTAACGCTCGAGTCATCTGTTCGTAGCTACCATTCTCGATGTGATTGTTGATCAGGTAGTACATCAGCACCCGTTCCAACGACCAGCCAGTACTGTTGACATCAAACGATGTTGCTGGTGTAAAAGAGACGAAGTTCACCTTCTCTTTTTGCAGCTTTTGAAGTGTGATAGCCAGCAGCGTTAATCGAGTTGCAAAGGCCTGCCGCGAACCCAGGAAGTTCAGCGTACCTACATTCTGGCGAGCAATGTCAGCGTTTGAGCAGACATAAACAATATCGATGCGTCGATCGTCATTCCAAAGATGGTCTACCGCTTTTGCGATGACGCCGCGAGCGATCATCGTTTTGCCTAAGCCAACCTCGTCAGCGACTAAAAAGCGATTCGCTGGATTGGAATCTAGATACATCCGTTGAAAGACATACTCAACTGTTTCGCGTTGAAAGTCCTTCAAGCCCTCCAATATCTTGCTAGGATCAGGTCTTTTGAGTTTTGACATTCCAGCTACTTTCCTTCATCGCTAACGGCGGCATTCTCATCCAACCAAGCCGTGTAGATTGGCTGCCAGATCGACTGAAACTCGGCTGGTAATCGACCCGCGGTCTCCTCGTTTGCCATCAGTCGCTCGACAACATCCGCAATTTGTTTCAACTTCTCAGGCGAGTGGATCAACGCTGAAACAAGAGACTCGAACAAGCCCGGCCCTTGTCCGTAAGCATCGCCGGAACCAACTTTGAGAGAGTCGCTTTGCGTTAGCAGCGAACTGGCTCCCGTCGCTTCGCTATCGTCAAGAAGCAGTAACAGAAATCGTTGGACTCGATCTGCATCTGACAGAATCGAATGAATCAATGCATCCTGTCGCTCTGGCGGAGCATTTTCGATCGCAGCTTGAACAACAAATACACGAGTCAACTCCGATTGCCCGCCTGTAACACGAAAGACAACAAATGGCGTCAGATCCAGCAATGCGACATTTTGGAACTCAGCCCAAATCGTCTGGGACCAATCGATTGTTTGCCAAGCTCGATTGCGAGAGCTAATCAATCGCACTTCAACCTTGAGTGTTTCTGGGGTAGAAGCAAACGCTTGAGATGGTTTCAATGTTAGGTTGAACTGGCCTTCTGAATCACCAAACTGACAGTGACATATTGGAACCGCTAGAGAAATCTGCTTAGCTAGATCATCTACCTGTAGCTCAAACTTCTGCTCTTCAGTGTCGCAAGCGGTCTGGTGATTGGTCAAGCTATAGGGAACCAACAAATCACCAAAGCTTGCAGGAGCTTTCTTGGACCTTTCGCCAGAGCCCAGAACGGCATCGATACCACACCACTTTTTCTTGCCGGTAAGAGCTACCATGAACTCGACATTGGATCGAAATGCAGCATCCGTTGCGTTCGCTGAGCCAGTCACCACAGTGGCGTTCCAGCCTTGATCCATGACATACACTTTTGCGTGTAGCCCGGACAAAACTTCTTGGCCGGAAACTGGAGCCTCTGCAGAATCATCTGTGTCCACGGTTTGCGATGGTTCACCATCGTCGGCTGTCAATTCCGCTCCCGACTCTAGAGAATCATCCAGCGTCCAAACTGCACTGATTCGCTCAAGCGTTTCCGGTTTCAAGGTCCGGAGTTGGTCTGCTCGCGAGACTAGCTGAAAGTGCTTAGTCATTCCAGCAAGCTCATCAACCAAAGTATCACTCACGAACGGCGAGATGGCGAGCAATCTATCGCAGCGGTCGTCTAATGGATCTTGTGAGTTGTTTATGCCCATCGGATACAACACAAAATCGTCAAAGCCTTCGGGTGGTGCAAAATCGACTCGTCTTATCTCGCTGGCGATCAACTGAACCTGCTCAATCCAATCTTCACTCAGCGGCCGTGGACAAAGTCCTGGGAGTGCTTCTACGAAATCCCCCAGGGGTTTGCTGCGGCGAATATGGTTGGCTCGATCCTTCAGCACTCCCTCGAGCACTAGTTGCGTGTCCCAAGTCCGTTCAAAGGTCAAGTTCCTGCTTAAGCACAAGAACCTGTAAAGCACATTTTGATCACCATCAACCATCCGCAATATTGCAGTCTTCGGATGGAAACTTCCGCCTCGTGGGGCAATCGCCTCTGCCAGCGAGTTCTCCATCGAAGCCAACAGCGGCTGATAGGCATGAGGAACGTGGATCTTGCCAGGATGATGAAATAGCAACATCCGATCAGCGTATTCTCGGGTTGCCTTGAGCAACGCCAAGGGATCTGTCAGTGGGCGTCCTTCCTGATCTTGAGCATCGGAGAAAGCAAATGCCACCGGGACAGACATCAGCGTTAGTAGATCCACAGAGTAGCTTGTACAAATGGCTCTATCCAAACGATACCCTTCGGGTGCTTTCAAAGAATCGATCAATAAGGCTCGGCTGTTTGGCTCTAACATTTTCCCTCGCTGAACTCGAAACTTGCTGAACTTCGTTTCTAAACCCGTAGCTACGC
>CAYWNG010000698.1:1299-3568 GCA_964458685.1 uncultured Pirellulaceae bacterium | reverse complement strand
GAGCGATCCATAGTCGGCCTCGCCATCGCGTTGAGCGGGTTGGATTGGTCACGACATCGATGGTCTTGGGGACTTCAACTGTCGAAGGATTGCTCGTCAACGCACTTGCTGCCGCAAGATCTTCCTGCTCAAGCGCTACACGGACCACGCCGATCGTGTGCTCAAGCTCTGCGACTTCTGCCGCTAGTTTGGGATCGCTGTCGATGGCAATTTGAACTCTCTCAGTATGTTGAGCGTCCAATTCGCCTAAGAGGAAAGCGGTTAGCTCCCACGCTTCAAAGCTTTTGTTATTGTTGATATTGTCAGAATTGTTCATGATTATTGAATCGATTGATTTGTGTGATGCTTAGGAATGTTGATTTGGTTCATGCAAGACTACGCAAAGCCTCGTAGTAACCAGTGCAAAGCTTTCGGGCGCGTTTGCAAAGTTTGCAAAACTTGCAATTAAGCTTCGCTCGCGCGGCAAAGACTCTTGAGATTGCAAAGCGCTTCGTGAAGCTGGTAGCCGACGTTCGAAACGCTCAGCCCCGTCACTTCAGCGATCTCGCGGTAGCTCAGATTCTCTTGCAGCCGCAGCCGTAGAACCTCTTGCTGATTGTGACTCAACGTGGTGATCTGCGATCGCACCAACTCAAGCTGCTCGGCTTGGTCGACTTGCCGCTCTGGCGACGCTTGGTGAACGTCATGCAGCGACTCGACTTGTCTTTGTTGCTCAACTAATGGACTCATCCTGCCCTCTCTTCGCAAAATATCTACGGCTCGATTTCTACAGACGCGATACAACCACGCTCGGCTGTGACTCTCGATCTCAGGCCAAGGTTGCTCGCACAGTTTTGCGAATGCCTCCTGGACTACATCTCGAGCCGTCTCGTGATTGCCACACAATTGACGAGCCACATAGCGAATGAGCAGAGGTTGCAACTGGGCGTACTGCTGCTCGACCCACGTTGGCGGTGGGCTCGTCGAGCTGTTGCTGGCCTGCACTATTCGCATAGGAACTCCGTCGAATTAGCCAATTTGTCCTCGGACACCCATTCAACGCAGCCAAGGCCCAGTTCTTAGGTGCAATCTAGAAATTTCTTGAAAAGCGCAGTTTGAGCGGAATTTGGAAAGAGCAGGGCAGGGCAGGAAATGCCAGCCAGCTTCTAATTGCCAGCATTGGGAAAGAGATCTTGCGGCAATTTGAGCAATTTTACTAAAGTTCCAAGCAACCGTGTTTTCCGGACCGCTACAAGGAACGGGCAATGTCCCCAACTACCTCACTAAAGCTCAGCTCTGCAAAACAATCAGCCTGCCTGATCGCGTTGATCTCCGCTTTGACCCTCACCGGTTGCGGATTGTCGAGCATGGGAACAAACACGGTCGGCGTTAGGCTTTACCAACAGGGACGCTACGCCGAGGCGCTGCGGCAGTTTCAATTGGCTCAAGCTTCCAGTCCTTCGAATCCTGACGCCTACTACAACTTGGCATCGACCTACCATCGCATGGGCGTCGCTCAGAAAGATGCTAAGCTGATCGAACAAGCCGAGTCGCTATACAATCAGTGCCTGGATATCTCTCCCAACCATGTCGACTGCCATCGAAACCTAGCGGTACTATTAGCCGAGTCTTCGCGATCCGACGCAGCTCTTCGATTGTTAAAGAACTGGCAATCGAAGAATCCCAACATGCCTGACCCCAAGATCGAACTGGCTAGGCTGAGCCAAGAACTTGGACAATCCAAAGTCGCAGAACAGTATCTGGACGAAGCCTTGGCGATGAATCCCAACGACGCTCGCGTGTGGGCTCACAAAGGTCAACTCCGCGAGGCATCGGGCGATCTCAATCAAGCGCTCTACAACTATCAGCAAAGTCTCTCGCTCAACACACTACAACCCGAGCTCTATCAGCGCGTCGCATCGCTCAACATGAAGATGGCTCAGCAAGGCGTCACCAGCGGCACCTGGACCGCTCAGACTCAACCCGCCCCCGGTGCATCCACTTCAGCGCCGCGGTACTAAGAAGCGATAATCCCACCGGCTTGCCCGGTCGGTATTTTAGGTTTCTCGCTACATTCCGTAATCGCGAAAAAAAGAAGTTCTTTCATCACTTCCAACTAGCTTGAAGCCTAACAATCTGCTGGGCAAGCCAGCAGGATTCTCTTAGTACATATCGCGCTGCATCTTCTTGCCCCCATTTTCTTGCCAACATCTTCAGCTCCGCTGAAACATCTGGGTTCACAATTTTGAGCTCGATCAGCTTCTAGCTTGAAGCCTAACAATCTGCTGGG
>CAYWNG010000698.1:0-1199 GCA_964458685.1 uncultured Pirellulaceae bacterium | reverse complement strand
GTTCACAATTTTGAGCTCGATCAGCTTCTAGCTTGAAGCCTAACAATCTGCTGGGTAAGCCAGCAGGATTCACTTAGTCCAAATCGCGCTGCGCATCTTCTTACCCCCATTTTCTTACCAACATCTTTATTGCCCCAGCCTACAGCCTACAGCCTACAGCCTAACCGCTTGACCGCCTTGTTTGGCAGAAGCGAAACAGGCATCAAGAATCTGCTGAGTGTGCAAGGTCCAGGTGGGCCACTGGTCATTAAGCGTTCCAGAGAGTACTTGATCGGCGAAGGCGCGGACCATGCGGACTTCCTGAGCGGTGTTCTCGCCAGCGTCGTACTCGCGGACCGAATATCGTTCGAGGTGATTCTCCATGTGGAAGGTGCAGTTGTCGATCATGAAGTGATCGCGACCCACGTAAGCCGCTAGCTCGGCGCCGCGATAAGGCAAGACAAAGTCATCCAGTCGTAGATAGCCTTCCGTTCCACTGATGTGAACCCACTGTTGATGTTGAGTGCGAAACGAATTGTAGAACGTGGCTGAAATGCCGTTCGCATATAGTAGTTCGGCAGAGAACTCGCCGGGAACCGATTCCGGACTGCCTTCACCCTGCAACGAATACAAGTCTCGCGCGCGAACTTCCACGGGTAATTGGCCACCCAACAACCAATAGAAAAAGCGAATGCAGTACCAGCCCAAGTCTCCAAGACAGCCATGGGGTTCAAGCGAACTGTTCGAGCGAATGTTGTGACGCTCGAAATCCGCTCCGCCATTGAACGAGAATTGCGATGCCAACCGTCGCAGTTCACCGATCTTCCCCGAGTCCACCAGAGTGCGAACGAGCGGCATGCGCTGGCTGTGCATGTACATGACTCCATCCATGTACTGAACGTTGTGTTGTCGGCAAGCATCCAACATTTCGCTGACTTGCGATGCGTTGAGCGCAGCGGGCTTTTCGCCGATGACATGCTTTCCAGCTTCGGCAGCTTTGATCACCCAAGGATGTCTGAGCGCGGTAGGCAAAGGAATGTACACCGCGTCGATCGAGTCGCTCGCAAGCAGCTCTTCGTACGATCCAAATGCTTGGGGGCGTTGCAGTTGCGGGACTTCGGCCGAGCATTCATCGATGAAGCGATTGGCGGCGTCAACCTTGCGGCTAGCTACCGGTGCAAGCATCGGTAGCTTTCTGAATGTTGTCATCTATCGATTGC
>CAYWNG010000697.1:0-3577 GCA_964458685.1 uncultured Pirellulaceae bacterium | reverse complement strand
CGCTGTGGTTCCCGCTGGTCCAGCTTTGGTCTTCGCTCGTTTAGCTGCGACTTCACCTTGCTTGATCTCTTTTCGAGCACCTTGAATCGACCTCATGCGGTTGGGATTGTCTGCCTGCCCCGTCAATTCGTAAAGGAAGCGACTAGCGAAGGTGTCACGTTGCTTGCCCCATTTCTTGCGAGTCAGCGGCAACGACATGGTTAGCTCGTCCTGCGCCCGAGTCACTCCAACGTAGCACAGTCGACGCTCCTCTTCGACATCGTCAACGTTGTCCGAGATTGATCGGCGGTGAGGCAAGATACCCTCTTCCATACCGACCATGTAGACGATCGGAAACTCAAGCCCCTTAGCTGAATGGTAGGTCATGAGGGCGACGGCGTTTTGCTGAGTTTGCTTCTCTTTAGGACTGCCAAACTCCTTGCCTGAAAGCGTGACGTCATCCAGGAAGTCCGACAAATTGGGATCGCGGCTTTCCGTCTCGTACTCGGCGATCGCATTGACCACTTCCTCAAGTGAATCTTTACGAGCTTGCGCCTCTTCGGGGCTGGGATAGGTTCGATCAATGTAGCCCATGTAATCGACGCTGCTGATCAATTGTCGCATGACATCGGCCATCGATGACTTTTCATCGGCCAGCATCGCCTTTAAGCGTTCGACAAGCGATTGAATCCGGGCCACACCTTGTTTAGCGGGCTCGGGAAGCGTGTTGATCAGCGCCGGATCTTGCATCACATCCCACATCGGAATACCGCGATTTACGGCAGCGGCTAAAAGGTTCTCGATCGTCTTTTCGCCGATACCACGCTGCGGAGTGTTGATGATTCGCAGCAAGGATACTTCGTCTTTGCTATTGTCGACGATGCGTAGATAGGCCAGTAAGTCTCGCACCTCTTTGCGATCGAAAAACGACTGGCTACCAACCAACGAGTAAGGCACCTTAGCACGCCGCAACTCCATTTCAAAAACTCGCGGCTGTTCGTTGGTTCGAAACAGAATCGCAAAGTCGCCTGGCTGACGCGCTCGAGTGTCAAGGATTCGGGCGATCTCGTCGACGGTTCCCCTCGCCTCATCAAGCTCTGTTTTAAACTGTAGGATGCGTGGCGGCTTGCCAGCCCCACGAGCCGCACGAAGGACTTTGTCGTGTCGAACTTTATTGAAGGCGATCAAGCGATTGGCAAACTCAAGGATCGCACCACTGCTGCGATAGTTCGCCTCCAGTCGCACGACCTTGGCTTCAGGCCAGTCATTCTTGAAGTTCAAGATGTGCTGGACCTCGGCGCCTCGCCATCCGTAGATCGACTGATCGTCGTCGCCTACAACGCACAAATTGCGATGGCCGCGAGCTAACTGTTCGATGATGGAGTATTGCGATTGGTTCGTATCTTGGTATTCGTCGACCAGAATGTGATCGTACAGACCAGACTCCTTAAGACGGATATCGTCGTGCTCGCGAAACAGTTCTTCGGTCAGCAGTAGCAGATCGTCGAAGTCGACTGCACCAACCAGCTTGATGGCCTGTTGGTAGCGACGGTAGCCGCTGGCTGCGACGTGCTCAACATCGGTCTTCGCAAGCTCGCCCGCTTGCTGCCAGCGAACGCCAGCGTTTTTCCAGCGGCTGATGTGCGAGAGGAAGTCGCCGGGCTTCATCATTCCCGAGTGGACGCGCAGTTGCCGAAGGACATCGCGAGCCACCGACTCTTGGTCGCTGCGGTCGTAGATGGCGAACTTGTCGGGGTAGCCAAGTCGTTTAGCGTGGCGACGCAGAATCTGAACGCAGTTGGAGTGGAACGTTCCCACGACTGGACCGCCATCGGGCTTGCCTGGACGATGGGACTTCGACTTTTTGCCCGACATATGCGCGATCCGCTCACGCATTTCCCGAGCGGCTTTATTGGTAAAGGTCACAGCCAAAATGCGGTCGGGAGCCGTGCCGTGCTTGATCAGATTGGCGATCCGGAAGGTCACGACGCGCGTCTTCCCAGATCCGGCTCCTGCAAGGACTAGGAGCGGGCCACTGAGCGTTTGTACAGCTTCTTGCTGCTCTGGGTTGAGACCGTTAGACATGCTGGCATGGTAACCGCCCTGGGGCAGAGTGGGCAAGCCTTAGTGAAACAGCCGATAAGAGCCGTAGGCTGGATGGTCTGGGCAGCTAAAAATTGCAGTTGCGAAATTGGTGGCGGACTCTACAATTCCCACTTCCAATCGGCTCCCTGGAGCCTGCTGGCCAACGCTTACCGAGCTTCCAAACGGGCTGGATTGCTGCGAAAGCTAACCCAGATCCCGAAAAATACAGGATATTTTGAACCGTTAAGGCTTAAATCATGAAAGTAGTTTCCTCTATTGGCGCTCTGAAATTTCGACACCCAGATTGCCAAGTCGTACGCCGTCGAGGCCGAATTTACGTGATCTGCAAGAGCAATCCACGGTACAAGGTCCGCCAAGGCGGAGCGAAGAGCAAGCGTCGCAAGCGCTAGCTTTCCCAGCAAAATCAACGAATCAAACCAGAAACCCGAGCTAGCCGCTCGGGTTTTTCGTTTTTGGCTGCGGAAGTCAATCCAAACCAAAATGACTTGAAGCTCCGATTGTAGTACTATTGTCTAATTCGAAGTATGGATCCGCCAAGAGGTTGAAAATGAGAATAAGCGGCTTTGCGACCGAGTGCTTCCCTCCATTCAAAAATGTCTCACTTGAGTTTCCAGAGGAGCGTGAGCCGGGTTTGGCGGAAGTTCATTTGTTAACGGGTGAGAATGGTTGCGGCAAAACTCGCATGCTTTGCACGCTCGCAGCCGCACTGGGAAACAAGAATGACATTTCGATGAGAAACGAACCGAACACCACGCAAGACGCTATGGTTCGAATCACCGCCCCCGAGAGACCTCAAATTAGCTATTACTTGAGTAGAGATAAGCGACTCTTGGTCCAAGATCCTCTTGTTTTAGTAAGTGGTTTTAGGCCTTACGAAGAAGTTTCTCGCATAAATGGTACTCAACCCATCAGCAAATTAACGGATTGGCATAGGGAAGCGTTTTCTGTTCAAGCCTACCGCGGCACAAGTAGAATTGGCGACAGCAAAATAGTTGCAATGAAATCCATCGAGATCGGTAGCGCCGACTCACATATCTCGTTCGAGCGAGATGGTACGACTGATCAGTTTGTTTGCCAAGCGATGGCAAATCTGAAAATGCTCGCAGCGATGGAGTTTCAAGGGGGTGTTGACCCGTCCCAAGGGCGCGCGAGTAAAATTACCGCAAGGCTCGAGCAAGCGATTAGGAGTGTCACCGGAAGACCGTTTACATTCCTCATGAAGTCACAACCTGAATTGCATCTGATTGCTAAATGGGGTTCGGCAGAGATGAAGCTGAACTCGCTCCCAGACGGTCTAAGGTCGATCATCGCTTGGTTGGTCGCCTGCGTTTCTAAATTAGACATCCAGTTTCCCGAGCATTCGGATCCTTTAGATATTCCGCTCATCCTCTTGCTTGACGAACCTGAGAGTCATTTGCACCCTGCTTGGCAGAGGAAACTGCTGCCTGCCGCGCAGAGGTTGTTTCCTAATGCTCAGATCATTGCCGCTACT
>CAYWNG010000696.1:0-3604 GCA_964458685.1 uncultured Pirellulaceae bacterium | reverse complement strand
TGTTGCAGACGCTGTCGGGTCACACTGGTCGTGTTTGGTCGGTAAGCTGGTCCAGTGCCGGTGATCGGCTGGCGTCCAGCGGTTCTGACGGATCGGTTCGCGTTTGGCGCTGGAACACAAGCAACAACACATTCTTGAACCAACCTATTCTCGAACTCGAAGCGGTCGGTAACTGTGCTCTAGCACGCACCCAAGTTGGATACGCTCAGTTTTCGAACGATCATTCTTTCATACGACTTGCCCACGAACGAACCCAGGGTGGAGCCAGAATTACAACTTGGTATCGACTGGGGGGCTGGGAGCCAGTCCTAGGGAATCATGATAGATTTCAACAGGCTCTGGCTGGTACAGTCACGCTTGTTGACCTTGAATCAGATTTGCGAATTGCCGGCTTTGCGTTTGAAACTGAAGATCCGAAACCGAAAGTACAAACTCGAAAACAACAAGTTATCGAGAACCCGTTTATTGCCGGAGCAGGTTTAACAACTCGCGATCAGCTTTTCGGCCGCGACGAAGTTCTGTCGCGACTTCATAACCTTGTGCACTCGGCAACTCCGTGCGTGATTCTCGGGCCGCGTCGGAGCGGTAAGACTTGGTTGTTGCAGGCGCTCAAACAAGAACTACTCGCCAAGAACTACAAGCTCTCCATGATAACCCTGGAGGCTGCCGAAGGTTCTGAACGTCAATTGCCGCTTCGAGACCGTGATCAGTTGGCCGTATTGCTCGATCCCAGTCGGAAGCAACATGAGAACCCAGCGATGGAATGGGTGCAGCAAGCCTTGGCAAACAACGAACAGCGAAGCGTGGTAATCTTGGACGAGATCGTTCATTTGTGCCAAGCTGAAGCAAACCTTTTCGCCTGGATTCGCTCCCTGGGGCAACAAGGAATTGGGATTGTGCTGGCGGGCTCCCATTACGATTGGGCGCAAGTGACACAGCGAGCACTACAGTTCCCCGGTTCGTCATTTGGAAATGATACCAAGCCTTTAGACCTAGAGCCACTTTCGGAGAGTCAAGCGGCTGAATTTCTGCTTCAGCGAGCGCCGGATGAATTGGAGCTGAAAAAGAATCCTCAAGTGATCGACTGGATTGTCAAAAGATGTGGCTCCTGGCAATTCTATTTGCAAGTCATGGGTTATGAATTGGTAGAAGAGCACCGAGCGGGTCGCCGTCAGGTTTTCCAAAACGAAAGCGATCTAGATGAACTCTATCGGCAACAATTGATCGAGCTGTACAATCTGGTGTTTGCTAGCCGATGGAACGATTCACCCAATGCTGTTCGTCGCGTCTTGCTAACTTCAAAGAACAAGAGGCTTCCACCGTTCTCCGAAATCGCCGCAAGCGATCGACGTATCCTTCGCGATTGCGGCTGGATCACTCGTCGCAACTACTGGCTACACGACCCGCCATTCCTAGACTGGATCGAAATCCGACGTGAAGAACTATCGGAGGATCGATCATGGTAAAAAAAATCTATTTGGCAGGGGAGACTTGGGATCAAAAACTTGACGTGCGATCGTACGATGACTGGATTGCTCGGCAAAAACGTAAACCCGATGGTACTATTCGGCTGTTAGTCGCTCCGCGCAGAAGTGGAAAGACATGGTTCTTAAGGGGCCTGGAGTACGCACTCAATTCACAAAAGAGCTATGCGACGGTAATTGACCTTCGCGACAGCGATTTGACGGAAGCAATCGCAAAGCCAAGGATGAAGCACTTATTGCTCGACGAGCCAGGGAAACGCCTTGAGCGATACGCCGATGATTTAATTCAAGAATTGTTTGCAGCATCGGAATCCCGGCACATACTCCTGGCACTGACTCCCGCTGAACTTGAACTACTGAATCAGGCAGACACGGGATGCAAGATCAGCATGAAATCGGTGCATTGGCTGGATGGCTTGAACTTCGATGAATCCAGGAGAATGCTAGACCGCGCTAATCGCCATGTTGAACTTGAAGAACTCTTTAAGCAGTTGTCGGCGGAATGGAAGGCGAATCCATTTCTGTTGGAGCTGTTCCTAGAACAAGCGGAGGATGATCCTTCGGCACCTCTGGCTGACTTATTACCCCGAGCCATTGACATGGCCAACAACTCTCAGCACAGCTATTCAACTGCGGTACTGTACAACGGGTTATCGAGTTCTCTCGTTGAAACCATTCGGTGCGTTCGTGCTGGGATCATTGACGCAAATCGTTCCGCCGATTTAGAGATGCTTGTCAATTGCGGGCTGGTGCGTAAGACCAGCACGTCAATTGCAATATCGGATCCTATTCTTGTCGACTGGATGCCACCACCGTTTCGCATTCATCACATTTCCGACGTACATGTAGGCGCAAACTCAAAAAAGATCAATGACAACAAGGTGTCAACCGGCTTTGCGAAGAAGGTCGACGAAGGCGCTGGAGTCATGTACAGCCGAGACAGTTATCTGGAACACCTGCAAAGCCGTATTAGTCGAGCAACTGGACCACAACTTGTGATTATCTCCGGCGACCTAATCGAAAGAGACCCTGCCGGGGAGTTGCCAATCGCTCGACAATGGGTAGACAGGTTGAATGAGATAATGAAAGGTGCTGGCCATCCATTTCTTGCTCCAGAGGCTCGAAGAGTTGTTATTGCTGGCGGTAATCACGACGTCAATCGACTGAAGGCATTGAGGGAGAGTCCTTGCGACCGCCACCAAGAATTCGTAGCGTACTTTGAGGACTTCAATGTCCCCAGACTCGATCTGCTACCCGAAAGTCCAGACCGAAAGTTGTGTGAGTTTCGATTTCACCAAGCGAGAACCGACATCGCCCTGTTTGGCTCGTCGGCCTTTGGCAGCGAACCTTCGAATGACAAGAATCATGAAATGGTAGCCGCCAAGCTTAAGAGCCTTGAAGAATCCCTGGGCGATGCGTCGTTGGATGCATCCCAGAAGGTTGAGATCTTAAAGCAAATTGAGTGGATCGATCCTGGCTTGGTCCATTCCAAAGACTTGCAGCGATTTGCCGAGCATCAATGGACCATGCCGCTACGCATTGTGGTATTGCATCATCCAATTTCCCCACTCCCAATTCTTGAAATCGGCGCATATACCAGCTTGCTGAATGCGGGAGCTGTTAAGCAGAAGCTGTTCGAATCAGATTTCCAGTTGGTCTTTCACGGTCATGTGCATCATGCCTTGTTCACTAGTGAGACATGGTGGGACAAAGGTCAACCCAAAACTTTATTTATCTGCTCTGCAGCGTCGCTAGGGAGCAATGCCAAGGACGAGAAGAATGGGTTCAACGAGATTGATATCTTGTGGGAAGGTGATGAATGTAAAGTCATCGCAAGGCATTTTGAGCTCAATGGAAACGTTTGGCAATCGGTCAATTCTGAAGTCGAATGGGCGATCGTGAAAGGTAATGCAAAACCCTCCGCTCCCACGTGAGAGGTTTCTAGAACGACAGTGAGCGAGAGTGCTTTAACTGGACTACTCTTACTTACTTAGCTTTTCCTCGGCGGCGCTGGCGCGGACGTAGTTGGCAATGAGGGTTTCGGGGGTGAGTGTTTGACCGGCTTGAAAAAGCTGCCAGCCGATACGACCGACCCACTGGGCGTCGGGATTGATGCCTTC
>CAYWNG010000695.1:0-3608 GCA_964458685.1 uncultured Pirellulaceae bacterium | reverse complement strand
TCGGCGGTGGCGTGGTTCTTCGCCCGCGGGCTGCACGAGGCCGGCAAGGGGCCGATCGGCCTCGTCGTCAGCAGCTGGGGCGGCACCGTCGCCGAGGCGTGGATGTCGGAGGCGGCGCTGTTGCCGTTCCCCGAGTTCGCACCGCAACTCGCGCAGCAGCGCACTACCGATGCCGCGACCAGCCGGGCCGCGGCGATGACGCAGTTCTGGCGCGCGCTCGACGCGACGCCGTTCGAGCAGCCACAGACGGTGCAGCTGCCGGAGCTGTGGTCGAACGGGCCGCTCGCCGGCTTCGACGGGGTTCTTGCTCTGCTTTGCACGTTCAGTTTCGCTCATGGCCAAGAGATCGTAAACTGGCCAAGCTGGAGAGGCTCGGACTCAACTGGAAGCATTTCAAAAGGGCTGTTCCCCGCGAAGTTCGGTCCGGAAGAATATCGTTGGCGCGCCGAACTTCCGGGCAAAGGAACGTCGACGCCGATTGTCTTCAACCAGCAGATTTTTCTGACTGCACCGACCGAAGGCAACGACTCGGTGTTGGCATTTGACGCGTTGGGCAAGCAGCTTTGGAAGACAGTCTTTGACAAAGAAGAGAAGGGCAAGCATCCAAACGCTTCAGGCAGCAATTCCTCTCCCGTGACCGATGGCAAATCGCTATTCGTCTACTTCAAGAGCGGGCTTTTCGCAGCCTTGGACCTGAGCGGCAATGTTCTTTGGAAGCAGAGCATTGTCGAGCAGTTCGGAAAAGAGGACATGTTCTGGGACTACGGTGCATCGCCGGTCGTGACGCAAAATTATGTCGTCTTGGTGCGCATGCACGCTGGCGAATCTTGGATCGCAGCATTCAACAAATCCGACGGGAAGCTGGCTTGGAAGGTCGATCGAACTTACCAAGTTCCCACAGAAGTGGATCAGTGCTACACGACTCCACTAGTCATCGAATTCGGTGGCAAAGAGTCGTTACTGACTTGGGGGGCCGAGCATATTACGATTCATAACGCTCAGGATGGCAAGAAGGTTTGGACTTGTACTAACTTCAATCCAGAAGCGAACCGTCTGTGGCCTGCAATTGCCACTCCAGTCATTGTTGGCGATCACGTAGTCGTCGCTTTTGGTCGCGCCGATCGGGACCAACCTTTGCTGTACGGCGTTCGCTTAACGGGTGAAGGCGATGTGACCCAGACCAACCACTCTTGGAAGCGAAACAACGTTGGTACGTTTGTTCCTTCACCAGCAGTTTTTGAGGGACGAGTACTCGTGTTGGGCGATCAAGGCGAAGTCGAACTGTTGGATGCCGCAACGGGACAATCGGTGTGGAAGGAAAAGCTTCCCAAACATCGCAAAAAGTTTTACGCTTCGCCACTTGTAGCGGGTGGTCGACTGTACGCCATTCGAGAAGATGGCGTTGTTTTCGTTGCCAATGTCAGTCAGGATCGTTTCAAGCTTGAAGCCGAAAATGATATGCAAGAGCCGATCATCGGTTCGCCAATTCCATTTGGCAACGGCGTCTTGCTTCGCGGCGAAAAGCACCTCTTCTGCGTCGGTCAGTGAGATCGTTCTGGAAGGATGCAGTCGATGCACCTTCCTAGAAGCGTCGCGATTCCACAACAGACCAGCGCGTAAACGGCAAGCAACGCGGCCTCGCTGCCCGTTCGCTGAAATAGCTCGACGGCCATCATCGAACAAGCCAGAGGCGTGCGAGTTGCGGCGGCAAAAACGGCGACGAATCCTAAGCCTGCGAGTAGATCGACGGGCAGATTCAATAGTCCCGACAGTGCATTTCCGAGCGTCGAGCCCACGAAGAAGAGCGGAGTCGCTTCGCCGCCCTTCAAGCCACTGCCGACAGTAATCGAAGTCAAGGCTAACTTGCTGAGCCAACTGTGGCTGTTCGCGCCGTCTGCTTGAAAACTTGAGACGATCGAAACAGCTTCAGGCGCATGCGGATCGGCAACAACGCCCAGTCCCAGATAGTCGCGAACATTCCAAGTCAGGCTGATCGCGACAATTACTAGGCCTCCAATCGCAGGTTGCAGCGATCTTCGCGCGATCAGTCTTTCGGAAAGCCCGCTAACCAGCTTTGTAGCATTCAAGAACAGTAGTGCGACCGCGCCAAAAGCAAGTCCTGCGATCGTTAGCTTGAAGAGCAGCCCTAGCGATGGAGCGGCGATATTCATGGGATCGATGCGATAGCTTGTATGCCCAATGCCCCAGAGTCGCGTTACTTGATCCGCCCCGATGGCGCAGATCAAGCAGAATGGGATCGATCGCCACCGAGCCAATCGAAGTCCCAAGACTTCGATTGCAAAAATTGCAGCCGCCAAGGGCGTTCCAAAAACCGCGCCGAAGCCGGCCGCAACGCCGCCTTGAATGATCATCGCTTGGTTTAATGTTGCCATCCTCCAAGTCCGAGACAGCCAACTTGCGATCGCGCCACCAATCTGTATCGCCGTGCCTTCGCGACCTGCTGAACCTCCGCAAAGATGCGTTAGCAAGGTTCCCAACAAGACCAATGGCGCCATGATTAGCGGCGTGGGGTGGTTGGTATCCACGTCGTCATTGCCGACAGTTGCGTGGTGAGATTCCTCCGTGCTTTGTTGACCGATCAAGCAATGTCTTATCTCCTGATAGACTTGGTTGTTACCTGCATGGCAGTTCTTTCCGAATTTGTCGTACAACAATCCTATCAGCAGTCCGGCGATGGGCAGTGCGTAAATCATCCATGGATAGCTTTTGAACAGCGCAATCGATTGGTCCAGTGACCACAGAAACAGGGCTACGGATGAGCCGATCAAGACAATCAGTACTGGAATGAGCCCAAGAGCGGCGGCGATCCGCGCATTGAGCGGATCAAAGGTCGACAACTTCTCTGAGGGCTCTTCCATCAATATCAACCAAGCTACTAATCGGTGAATCGAGGAAGCGATTCACGGAACGAAAAAAAAATCGTAGCCGAAAGGCTACGATTAATGAATTAGCTGGTCTAGGGGAAGATGCGACGCACAAAACAAGTTTCGTCAGGTGGGGGATCCTAACTAAAAAGACAAGGTATCTATGTGTTGTTTGGCAGATACTTGCCTTGTGCGCCGTGGGGATTGGGAGTTGGTGATAGCTTTTCTGGGTAAGGCCAAACAAGATCGAGTAGGACTGACAATCTCTTAAGGAGTGGCTACCAATCACACCTTAAAAGAGAAAACGGGGACTCAATGTCAGTCAAACCGGCCTTATTCTGCCGACAACGAGCACCATTTTACCCGTTCGGATGATAATTGCAATGGGTTAAGCAGGCTTTTCGGTGTGAAAACCGGCCAAAATCTCGGCAATATGTACGGTTCTCACCCCTAAACGCGACCGGCGAATGATCCCTTCCAGGTGCATTAGGCAGCTCGCATCGGTCGCCGTAATCACCTCGGCCCCTGCATCGATGTGATCCTTAATGCGGTCACGGCCCATCAACACTGACACTCCCTCTTCAGCAACGGCGAAGGTTCCGCCAAATCCACAGCACTCGTCTTGCCGCGAAAGCTCAACAAGCTGAATCTTGGGAACCATCTGCAGCAGGCTACGCACTTTACTGATTTGCGGCCCCATACGCTCTGAACAGCTATCCAATC
>CAYWNG010000694.1:0-3618 GCA_964458685.1 uncultured Pirellulaceae bacterium | reverse complement strand
ATGGGAATGATGAGGCTTAGCTGAATTTAGTTAAAAGCTTTAATAGTGACTGCGAGGCAAACTCTGGATCCTTACAATGACTCGCGAACGCTACTGCATATTGCGCAACTGAAATAGTTGGGTCAATCGTTAAGCTCGAACTAAGGTGATGCTTACACTTTTTCGTCGACCGATCTGCGTAGGCGTAGCCCAGCGCCGCATGCCCCCAAGCGTCCAACTCTTCTATTTGATTTGCTTCAACAATCTTGACTGCTTCGTCAATTTCTCCATTAAGTAGTCGAAGACTAGTAAGCATCGACCAATAATCTTCGACGTCATTGGCGTTCAGCGACAGCAGTGTATTCTGAGCCTCCTTCCAATTGCATTCATCGCAAAACTGCTGTAACTTTTCGATCTCCATCGTCTTGTCGACGACCAATTGGCAACCGATGGACGGTTCGATGAATCCAAAAAGAAACACAAAGCCGACTATTACTCCATGCGATAACTTCATTTTTATCTCCACTATCAGTGTGGTCGTGCCCTGCTTGTGCGTTAAGCCAATGAGTCTATTCAACGTGTCGTAGCTGTACTCCGTTGTAGCAACAGCATTGGTTGATCCAGTGCTTTGAAAGCGACTGACTAGCGTTCGCTGATTGAGAGTATTATACGCTATTGTGGCTCGCTTGGCTGTTACAGCATTTCCGCCAGATTGGCCCTGCTGAATAAGCTCGGTCATTCTACCCAGCGTGTCATACTGATAGCTATTCTTGAAGTCCAGAGTCGAATTGCGAATGCTGTGTCCCCACACACCCCACACTAATATCACGTGCTGTGTGCCCGCACCTCATGTATGCCTGTAAAACTATCCAAGGCTGTCTTCAAATCGGCAGCACTGATGCCTACCGACAACGGACCAGAAACCTCACCATTGTGAGAGGTTAGTATGAGAGGCAGCCCACGTTGATTTGTTTTGCCCTTTCAGGGCGGAGGGATGGTTGTTTCTAGCTTCCCGGGGCGATGCCGGCGATGCCCCGGGCTGATTTGTTTGGGCTCCTTCGGGGCTAAGTTTTCCGCCAACCATTTGACTATACTATCCGAACCTTTCCTACTCGATCCTCAACAGGAGTTATGTCTGTGATGCGTACTCTTATGAACATTCACTCTTCGCTCACAATGCGATCCTTTGCTCGCGATGTGCTCGCTGCGGGGCTTGGCTTAGGCTGCTGGAGTCTCTCTTTTGTGTTGATCCTTCCAGGGTCATTGCTGGGGCAGGATGCGGCAACGCCTCCAGCAACAACTCCTCCAGCAACAACGCCGAACTCTGTGGCTCCTGTTGCTCAGATACCAGCACCCGCACCCGCTCAAGCAACTCCAGCTCCAACTCCAGCACCGGCGCCTACTCCAGCGGTTAAGGTGAACACGGCGGCGGTCGAAGTGGCGCCGATCAAGCTGACTGTTGAAATGGATGGCGTGATCGACTCGCCGGGCAAAGCGATCGTTGCGCTGCGACCCAAGTCGCTTAAAGAACTCAAAATCGTCGGTGCAGTAGGTCACGGCAATCGCATCTCGCAAGGCCAAGTAGTGTTGCAGTTAGACAACGAAGCTTGGGAGCGTGCGCGTCGCGCGGCCGAGCAAGCGACGGTAGCCGCCGAACAAGACGCTAAGCAAGCGACTGCTGCCATGACGCTTCTTGAAGAGAGCCTGCGAATCGAACTTGAAGCAGCCGAGCTAGCGAACAATCGCGCGCAGGAAGAACTCGAGCATTTCCTAAACGTTGGTCGCGAACTGCAAGAGGATGACTTGGCCTACTCGCTCGAGGCAAGTGAACAGAGCGTCGAGTACGCGCGCGAAGAGTACGAACAGCTTAAGAAGATGTACGACGCAGATGAATTGACGGAAGAGTCCGAGGAGATTGTGCTCAAGCGAGCTTTGAACGATCTGAAACGCAGCGAGCGTTACTTCGCGCAGACTCAACGACGCGTCAAACGACAGTTAGAAGTGGAGCTGGATCGCCAACAAGCAGGACTGAAAAATACGGCAGCCAAGGCTAAGCTAGAACTCGAGAAGCTGCAGAAGAGTCAAGAAGGCAAGATGGTCACGGCCAAGTTGGCACTGGCGCGCGCCGAAGCGGTGCTTGAGTTGGCTCGCAAGGAAGTGGCGAACATCAACGAAGATCGCGGTCAGTTAGTCGCCGCGGCTCCCTTCGCTGGCATCGCGCTTTGGGGAGGCATGACGAACTCAGGCTGGAAAGGCTTTAGCTCGGTAGAAGAGAGCCTGTACGTCGGAGCTTTGGTTCAACCCAACAGGCCTCTGCTGACCATCATCTCGACCGACAAGCTTTTCATCCGAGCTAACGTGACCGAAAAGCAGATCGGATCGATCAAGGCTGGGATGTCAGCTTACTTTGAACCCACGGCACGGCCCGAGTCGAGAATTGAAGTCGTGTGCGATGAGCGAAGCGACGTGCCCACTGATCCTGGAGCGTATCGAGTTACGTTCCGTGTAGTCCGCCCGGCCGAGCTAGATGGCTTGCTACCGCTGATGACCGGAAAGCTAACGGGAATCACCTACGAAAAGGAGAAAGCTCTTCTGATCCCGCAGGAGGCAGTACGATACGAGGGGCCAACCACTTATGTGCTTCTTCACGACGCGGCGGCCGGCAAAAGCACGCGCCAAGACGTTCTGCTGGGTCGTCGCGATGGCAAGCGAGTCGAAGTGACTCAAGGCGTGCGGGAGGGCGAGCATGTTGTCTTGCCATAATGGAGTGAGGTTCGCAGCGATTCGACTTGCTTTGGCAGTTTCGTTTGGGTGTGGCGTGTCGTTCACGGCCTTAACGTTCACCGCTTTGGCTCAAGATGAAACTGCTAAGTCTGAGGCCGAGACTACTGCGACTCAAGAAGCCAACGAAAAAAGTGCCACCAATGATTCGATGACACTCGCCGAAATCATCGCACCAGCTTCGCGCGCAGAGGTGGATCAAGCGATCGCGCGGGGTGTCGACTTCTTGATTGGTAACCAGAACAAAAACGGATCGTGGGGTTCGCCAACGAAGACCAAAGATCTGAACATCTACGCTCCTGTGCCAGGTGCGCATCATGCTTTCGGAACTGCGACAACTGCGCTGGCGATTGCGGCGCTGTGCGAACTGGAACAGACCCGGCCCGATGCTAAGGAATCGATCGAGCGTGGGCAAGCTTGGTTGCTCGAACACTTGCCCCAACTCCGTCGCGCGTCGAAGGATGCGATCTATAACGTGTGGGGGCATGGTTACGGCATTCAAGCTTTGGTGCGATTGCACAAGCGAACCGATGACGTTGAACTGCAAAAGAAATTGGTTGAGCTGATCGAGTTGCAGTTCGATCGCTTGAGTGATTATGAATCGGTTGATGGTGGCTGGGGCTACTACGACTTTAACGTGGGAGCGCAGAGGCCTACTGCTTCGTCGACCAGCTTTGTGAATGCGACGATTCTAATTGCATTTCATGAAGCGAAGGAAATGGGCGTGCAGCCACCAGAAAGGCTTACGCGACGAGCCGTAGATGCAACGATGCGGCAGCAGAAGGCTGACTTTAGTTATCTGTACGGCGAGTACCTCAAGAACCGTCCGATGCAAGAGATCAATCGCCCCGGCGGCAG
>CAYWNG010000693.1:0-3634 GCA_964458685.1 uncultured Pirellulaceae bacterium | reverse complement strand
AATCCAGCTATACCCAGAACTTCACCAGCGTGAAGTTCAAAGTGAATATCCTTCAATCGATAACCGCGCGCATGCCCAGGCCATGGCAAGGTAAGGTTTCGGACTTCCAGCAGCTTTTCGCCTTTGTTCGTCTTGCCGCCCAAGTCAATCGATTCAAGCTCGCGACCTACCATCAACTGTGTCACGGCGGCGGGAGTCAACGACGAAGTGTCGCGTTGCGCGATGAACTGACCATCGCGCAGAACGACAACGCGATCGGACAAGTGAAAGACTTCGTCCATCTTGTGAGAGATGTACAGAATCGTCGTCCCGCGTTGACGCAACTTGGCAATCACTCGGTACAGTCGCTCGACTTCCGATTCAGTCAAGGCGCTGGTCGGTTCGTCCATCACCAAAATTCGAGCTTGCAGGCTTAGCGCCTTGGCAATCTCGACCAGTTGCTGATCGCCGACTCGTAGTGATCCGGCGAGTTCACTGGCGTCGACATTGCATTCCAGCTCACGCAGAAGTTGATTAGCCTTTTCTCGCATCAAGCGGTCGTTGCGAAAGAACTTGCCAACGGTCAATTCGCGTCCGAGGAAGATGTTTGCTGCTACCGAAAGTTGCTCGACCAAGTTCAGCTCTTGGTGGATGATGCTTACTCCAGCCTCCTCAGCATCTTTGGTACTACGAAAGCGAACGGGCACTCCGTCAATCTCAATCGATCCGTCGTATTCGGTATAGACGCCTGACAGGATCTTCATCAAGGTACTTTTGCCAGCACCATTTTCGCCGCAGATCGCGACAAGTTCGCCGCTTCGCACATCGAACGAGACTCCATCAAGAGCCTTGATCGCAGCGAATTGCTTACCAACATTCTTGATGGAGACTATCGGCTGGTGGATCATTTCGATTTTCGTCGCCCAAGTGTTTCATACGCGCCGCGTCCTACGAGGCATAGCGAAACAAACGCTCCAAAGAACAGACCTCGACTTGGCGTGTACCAGTCCTGTTGCCCGAAGAAGAGCAACATGCCCATGGCAGCGCACAATCCTAACACTGGAATCACGCACCATCCAATCGGTGAGGCAAAGTAGGTTTTCTTGAGGACTCGATCGGCTCGTTGGCTGAAAGTTACTGCCAATACGACGACGATTCCAACAATCATTCCTTCGAAGAGGTCTGACCCGGTACCGACAATTTTGCTGACCGCGTCGATCACTGTTCGCAGGAACAAGCAACCCAAAACCACGCCGGGGATCGTACCGATGCCACCTTGTAGTGAACAACCTCCGATGACCGATGATGCGATGGCGTTTAGTTCGTAGCCCCGCGCCATGATGTCTGGTTTAGCACTGCCCTGGTCGGCAAACGAGATGATGCCAACAATCGAAGCTGTGACGGCGCCGAAGACATAAGCCAGCCACTTCATTCGATCTGTGCGAATACCGGATAGCTTGGCCGCCTGTTCGTTGCCACCCATCGCATGCAGATGACGGCCAATCACGGTCCAGCTCATCACTATCCAGACTAGAACAGCCAGAATCACAAAGGCGATAGAAATGTTTGTGACGTCTTTGAGCGTCGATCGCAGGACTGGATCGGGAAAGTCGATCTGCGATTTGCCATTCATCATGATTGGCGCAAGAGCTCGACCAAAACTGCGTAGGCCTACCAGAGTTGCCAATGTCGCGATGAACGGGGGAAGTCCGATGGCTGTAATCAGCCACGCATGCAAGGTGCCTATCATGACACCCACAATCAATGTGCCGGCAATCGATAGAAGAATCGTCGATGTCCCTAAGCTTCCCGCAGCGAACCCTTCGGGGTCCAGCTTGATCATCAATGAGCCGAACACGGTCGCACTCAGCGCGATGACCGAGCCGCTCGAGAGATCGATGCCTCCCGAGATAATGATCACCGCGCTGCCAAGCGCAAAGAAGCCCAGCAAAACCGTGTTTCGCAGAATCAGCTCGGCAGAACCTGCAGCTTGATTCCAATAGGTATGGCGGCTATCCAGGACAAGCGTCACCAGGATGACCGCGCACCATGCAAGCAGCAGCTTGAATTCAACCGACTTCCAAATCGCTAGGGCTATCCGTACCGGCAAAGGATATCCGGCCTGTCTTAAATCGCTCATGAACTAGTCAGATTGTATTTCTTGAGCCACTCTTGGAACTGGGAAAAGTTCAGGAACTCAACCGATGGCCCATACTCGCTGAAAGCCCCTTTGGTCAGCGGTGATCCTTTGTCAGGAGCAACAACCTTCAGTCCGGTATCGCGAATGTCGCCTCCGGGTTCACCCATCTTGGGAAACAGCTCTTTGACCGTGGCTTCATCACCCTTGATTTTGGCAAAAGCATACTTGACCGAATCGTAGCCCATTCCAAAAGGGTTTTGAACGACCATCACATCGATATTGCCTTCTGCCATTTGCTTGATCGCAAGTGCTTCAGCATCAAAAGTTACTACAGCATACTTGTCTCTCGCCTTTTGCTCGGTGATGACATCGACGATGGCAGGAGCGTTGTAAGACCAGATTCCAACAAGGACACCTAAGTCTGGGAACTTTGCAATGACGTCGCGAACGTTATCGCGAGCACGATTGCGGTCGGCATCATCTAGCTTGCGGTCTTTCTGAGTCGCTTTCCCGTAGACGGAACTGAATCCGTCCATGCGCTCGATTGCATTTTGCTGACTGTCGGTTCCCACGAATTGAACGTAGGGAGCGTCAGGCTTAATGACTTTAGCGGCACTTCCCAAAACTTTCCCACCAGTAACGTTGTTCGTACCGACGTAAAACTCGCGTACGCTGCGACTCTTCTCCGAAAGATCGCTGTCAAAGCAACCAATGATGACACCTTTCTTGCGAAGATTGCCAAGCTCTTCTGCAATCGCTGGATTCGTCGAGGAGATTGGCGAGATAATCACGGCGGCGATGTCATCCTGCGTGCCGTACTGTCGCAGCTTCTCTATTTGACCGTTCTCGGTTCCGTCATTGGAGTCCATCCCCGCGGTGTAGCCAGAGTCGGCGAGCTTCAAGTCTTCAGCCGCTTTCTTGATTCCCGCGCGAGCCGCGTCCCAGAATGGCGAGTCGGTGTTGTTGAGCAAAACGATGCGTTTCAGTCCTGCGGTATTTCCGCCTGCAGAACCTCCTCCTTTACCAGAGGATTTGTCGGGTTTCGGTGAGTCACAGCCGGATAGACCGAGCATCGCACAGCTTAGCGCGAGCCAGCCGAAGGTGAGTATCTTCGCTTTCACAGTGGATTTCGCCTGAATGTAAGTTACGGGTTCGGAAGGAAGCGAATTGCAAGTCGATCATGGTAGTTTTTACAAGGGGCAATGGCAAGCCACAGGCCAGACATTTGGGCGATCCAAATCGAATTACGCAGCTAGTTTAGGGAGGTTTTTCGTTTAACGGCAAGCCCTAGGCGACTGAGCTTGACGGCAAGCGTCAGAGGTATTCTGTTTACGGCAAGCCGCAGGCGACTGTGCTTCATGATTCGGGATAAGAAGCTATCTTGGTGTCACCTTAGAAAACCGTGGCATAGAACCCAGTCGCCTGCGGCTTGCCGTTAAACGAATTGCCGCGAATCCGAGACTAGATTGATTGCTACGGATCAATCTGCTTGAGAAGGTTGAACATCAGCGACAT
>CAYWNG010000692.1:0-3638 GCA_964458685.1 uncultured Pirellulaceae bacterium | reverse complement strand
TGCTCCATCACCGAGGCGAAATTGGTGACGTGAACGCCAAGGCGCGAGACCAGATTAGCAAACCAAATCAGTACCATTCCAACTAGGTAAACCAGGCTTAGCATGGAACAGGCTGCTGGGTAACCGCCAAAGTACTTTTCAAGCGAGCCCAACTGAAGCGTACCGACCGCTGCCAAGATTCGACCGAAGTTGAATCCGAACCCCTGCCCCGTGGCTCGCACATTGGTTCCGAACAGCTCGGGCAAATAAAGTGGCAGCCAACCATAGAACGACGCTGTACAGATACCGGCAACGAAGGCCGAGGCAAGAAACATGCTGTTGTACTGCGTGTTGCCCCAATAAAGCAGAAGTACCGATCCGAGGGCTAGGATGCACTGCAGAAAATAGGCTGGGCGACGTCCGATCTTGTCTCCTAGCCAAGCTGAGATCAACGTCCCAATTACCGCGCCGAACGACAGCCAGATCAGCGTGTACTCGCGAGCATACAAAATGGGAGCGCCGTCGACCTTGCTGGCTTCGGTTAGCTTGTTAACCCACGAAGGCGCTTGCTGAGTGCTCCCCCAGGTTCCAAGCAATGCCACTCCGCTTAGACAAGCCGCAAGCAACATGCGGCGGATGATTGGTGCCGTTTTGATATTACTGGACGAACCCTGCGAATGCTTTAGTCGCCCAAGGTACCGGGCGACCGGATAGGTGTATCCAACCACGGCGATGGCCACACCAAGGATCGTTGCCACAATGCAAAATGCTAAAGACTGTTGAGAAGCGTAGGCATAAACCATCAGCGCTGGTCCCATCGCACCAAGCAGGACTCCCAGCAGATCGATGGTGGCCCAGTGGGACGTGTTTCCTTCCGTTCGTTCTTCTTTCCACTTTTCCGATTCGGGCACAAACATCCGAATGAAGAAGGTCAACAATGCAGGAACGATTCCGAACATCATCAACAGTCGCCAGCCATTATTGGCCGTTAGATGATCGGTCCAAGCTTCGCTCAATCCTGCGGCGAGTAGCCAACCGTGGATGCGTTGTAGCAAACTGGAAAGCACTAGTCCTGTAAAACCGATTAAGATGTAGCCCATGTTGGCAGCCGCTCCGATTAGTCCCGCCATAAAAGCTCGAGACCGATTGGGCCACACTTCCATAACCAGTGCGACTCCTAACGACCATTCACCGCCCATTCCAAGCGAAGCGATAAAACGCATTAGCCCCAGTTGCAACGGTGTGGTTGCTGCACCGCATAAAGACGTGAACACTGCATAGCAAAGAACGCTGAGCATCATTGCGCGAACGCGCCCGATGCGATCACCCAACCAGCCAAATAGCACGCCGCCCGTTGCAGCTCCCACCAAAAACATGGCGGTAATCACGCCCAGATAAAGCATGATGGTCGATTCAGTTGAATCGGAGGGAAGAAGATCCTTGAGAGCCGCTCGACCGACAAGCGAAAACACGCCCATCTCGGCACCGTCAAACATCCAGCCCAGTAGGGCTGCAGTGAGTGCAAGCTTGGCACCGCGGCTCGCGCGATTGGAGGTTGAGGAAGTTGACAGGTCAGGCGAGGCGGGACTGGCAGGACTCATGTGTGACAACTATTGCATCAGAATAGGACCCAGGTTTGGCGCGATGGCCAGGAGTTGGGCTTTGAGCATACTCTGGATCTGCTTGGTTGTCTTCAACTTGAGTGCTCGATGCAATAAATCGGTCGCATGTGGAATCGTTAGATGATGAGCCACTTCTTTGACCGTGGGGACAACTGCGGGGCTCACACTGAATCGTCGCAGTCCCATGCCTAGCAACACAGCCAGTGCCTGAGGCAAGCCGGCCATCTCTCCGCAAAGCGTTACGGGCTTGCCATGGCGATTGCATGCCTGGACCACAGAATGGAGGACTCGAAGCACCGCTGGCGACAATGGTTGGCATAGATGGCTGACTTTAGGATTGTCGCGATCGGCAGCCATGAGATATTGGACTAAGTCATTCGAGCCGATCGAAACAAAGTCTACGGCTGGCAAGAGGTTTTCAATCATCACGGCAGCGGCTGGGACCTCAAGCATCATACCGAAGTCAACTTGGCCAAATGCCAAGCCTTCGACTTCCAGCCTGCGTTGCGCGCGAAGTACCATAGCCTTCAGGCGACGCAATTCTTCCAGCGTTGTCACCATGGGGAAGAGCATCTTGACAGATCGTCGGCTTTTGCCCGTGTCCGTGTGGTCAGGTGCAGCGGCTCGCAGAATCGCGCGGATCTGCGATAGGAAGAATTCTGGATATTCGAAAGACAAGCGAATACTGCGCCAACCCATAAACGGATTGGCTTCGTAATGCCCACGGCCCAAAAACGGAACCGTCTTGTCTCCCCCAATATCCAACGTGCGGATAGTGACGCACTTGTTGGGGCTAGCCGCAATGACATCGCGATAATTGGCTAGTTGTTCCTCTTCGCTGGGCACCGAAGGGTGAATCATGTACAGATATTCGGTGCGATACAGGCCCACTCCCGACGCGCCCATGGCAATTGCGGCTTGAGCATCGGAAACACCGTTGATGTTTGCTAAGAGCTCCAGTTCGTGGCCATCGGCGGTGATCGCAGGCTGGTCGTGGTTATGTGCTAACTGATCGCGAAGATTGACAAACTCTCGCTCCAACTTCCGAAACGCAGCCAACATCTCGGCATCGGGATTGATGATCACGTGGCCTTCACGTCCATCGACGACGATCGTATCGCCCGTCTTGGTATGAGCCAGAATTCCGTTGACGCCGCTAACGGCTGGGATGCCTCGACTGCGCGCAACGATCGCTGCGTGACTGGTCTGACTGCCAGCTTGTGTGACGATACCGTTGACCGGGCGATTGCCCAGCATCACCACTTGGCTTGGAAGGAGTTCGTCAGCTATAACGATCACCGGTCCGGTAAGCGATCTAGACTCTTTGTTCAAGGCAGTGCTAAGGTAGCTGGTCAATCGCTCGACAACGTCACGAATGTCCGCGATTCGCTCCTGAAGGTAGTCGTCCCCAGACTTTTCCAGAAGAGCACGATAGAACTGCAATAGCTTGGCGAGCGCTGCCGAAGCGGTCATCTTCTGGTCGGTAATCCAGCCACGGACTTTGCCGACTAAAGCTGGATCTTGAAGGATCGATTCGTGCACTGCAAAGATTGCCGCCGCGTCTTGACCAACTTGCGTGGCCACCTTCTTCTGAAGGCCGCGAACATCGGCGATCGATTTCTTCCTGGCGTTTTCGAACCTCGCCAATTCGGCAGGGACTTCCTGAGGTTCAAGCAGTTGTCGACCTGGATCCACGAAGACTTCGTGAATACAGTAGGCGGTGCCTATTGATACTCCTGGCGAAACGGCAATTCCTTTGTACATGTGAACAACTTACCAAATAGACAGCAACTGTTCAATTTGGCTACCTACTTTAACAGGCGGTTCGCAGTAGACTGAAGCTGAATTAGTTACGACTTTAACGCCCGAACTATTAGCTGGGTTAATACCGGTGCTGGTAGGATGTTCGGGATAAGCCAAACTGGGCCCCTTTGATGTCGCCTCCCGAACGCCCAAAATTCCGAACTGAGATCGACGATCTGCTGTGGATGCTCACCGACGATGGTTCGCTGACACTGTGGAATCGGGAGCTAGATG